>CAIKZJ010000064.1 GCA_903831845.1 uncultured Ignavibacteriota bacterium | reverse complement strand
GTTCCACTGCGCGCGTATCGTTCGCTGTCGGGGCGGTGCGTTTTCCAGATTCTTTCCTGTTTATGCCGAACGCCGCCCACATAAGGTTTGAGAGAGTCTGTTCATCGAGTTTCTTAGGAGAGAAATTCCGCGACGACTGTCTTTTTGAAAGCGCTTCCATCAAAGGCATTCCGCCTGTAGTTTCGGGAGGCGGAAGCTTTATAGTTGTGGTTACGTTTGTTCCCGTGCTTGTTTTGTCCTTAGTTCCGGGATTTTCTTTCGAGCAGATTGCGGCCACCGACACTGCGAGAATAAGCGCAATGCCTGTTAAGATTATATATTTTTTCATAGTCTTTGGGTTGAGGTTGATACACAAAGTTAGTGTATTCGATTTGGAGAATGAAGTGCATTTTCGCCTCGTACCCAAACGGGAGTTGAAAAAGCGAACCTTCGGTTTGGGAACGAGTAATGGGGTAATGCGTACCTTTAGATCTCGTTCCCAAACTCCTGTTTGGGAACGCGCAATGTATTCCTCTCTGCTTCCCAAGCCGGAGCTTGGGAAGCAGAATACGGGAGCAGGAACGCGCAAATACCAAAGACATTGAATTCAATATTCATTATTTTGCGTTATAAACCATCACAATATGGATTGCATATTCTGTTCCATCATCGAAAAGAAAATCGAATCAAGTTTCGTATACGAGGACGACCTCGTAATCGCCATTATGGACCTGTTCCCCGCGACGGAAGGGCATGTTCTGGTTATTCCAAAATCGCATTCCGAACTTGTTACCGGACTCGCAGACGAATACGTTGAACGCATGTTCAAAGCCGGAAAGAGCATCAGCGCGGGAATGCGGAAGACCGGGTTCAAGCTCGAAGCCGTGAGTTTCGTACTCTCCGACGGGAAATCCGCCGGACAGGAAATTCCTCACGCGCATCTGCACCTCATACCGCGGTATTCCGGCGACGGCATAGGATTCCGGTTCGGGTCGAAATTAAAATTCACAAGAAACCAGCTTGACGTAACTGCCGCTGAAATCAAATCGAATATTGAAAACTGATTACCGCGCAATATTATCCGCTCTTCTGATGTCACTGCTTTTCGCTTCCTGCGGAAACAGGGATGATTCGGACGTGTCCAAAGCGTTTGACTCACTTAAAAAAGTGCTGACAGGCGATTCGGTTCTGACCGCTGATACGCTGAAGTTCGAAAATACTATCACTTCTTTTTCCGGAACGTACAATGCAATTACAGACTGGAGCAGGTTCGGCAGGGGAGAAAGAAACGCTTTCAGAAAATCCGCGCTGAACAAATACCTCATCGTGCCGCTCCTGAAAGAGCAGACAGCGGGAATAAAGGAAAACGGTTTTTCGGATACAACGCTCGTGTTCACAGGCGGGAAAAACAACGCGTTCGTGTTTATAATCGATAAAGGCGAAAAGAATATCGAAAAACTTTCCGGCAGAAAGAACGGCCTGCTGCTCGTTAAGGCGCGTGAAATAACTGATTCACAGAAACTGTATCTCGTGAAAAAGCATACCGATTTTCAGCACAGGGAAATGCGTGTGACGGAGTATACGATCACTGCCGACCTTATCGACGCGGCGGATACCGACGCGTCCGCGGAGATGCTTGCGAAGAAATTTGCCGCGCAGTGGTAGGCAGGCGCTCTTTTTTTGTCCGTCTCTTCTTAAAAATTGCGCAAAAGATATAAAAACATTACTTTAATATGACGAAAAAATATAATAACTTATCGCGATAAAACAACAACCATGCTAAAGAAATTCGGGGCTGATCTAAGGAAAGTCAGAGAGAAACATAATATCACGCTGCATGACATCGCCAACAAGACGAGGATACACATCACTCTTCTTGAAAAAATGGAGAACGGCGATTTTTCTTTTTATTCCTCAACGTACATAAGGGCATTCCTGAAGCAGTACTCGAAATGCATTGGCCTGAATCCGGAGGAAATTCTTTTTAACTATGAAATGGCCAGAAGCGGCAAGTACTCGGGGATTCCCGAACTTACCGAAACGCCGAAAGTCGAAGAGAAAATCGAAGAAGAAATAAAGAAGGAAGAAAAATCCGAAACGGTTATTGAGCCTGCCGACAAATCTAAACTCGACGAGATATTCGAAGTGCCCGAAATGAAAAGGCATACTATTACTTCCAATCTTTCCGAACCCGGTAAAGACGATGAGCTCCAGCCCGAGAAGAAAGCGTTTTCAAAATCGAAGCGAATCAAGATAGAAGGCGACAGGGGTGAATTTGACGGTAAGTATTACGAGGATAAGGGTTTCAGGATGCCGACGGGGTTACTCAAGAATCTCGGCATCGCCGTTCTGATAATCGCGCTGCTTTACGGAGTTTATCTGCTTGTTGACGTCGTATTCTTAAGCGGCAAGGGCTCGAAGACGGAAATAATCAGGCAGAATTTCGACGACATAGTAAAAGAGACAGAAAAGAAAGTGCTCGGAAAAAGAACAGAAGAAGAGATTCAGGATTCCATACGAAAGGCGAACAATGCAGCGGATTCCGTAAAAAGAGCGATGAACGATTCGTTGTCGCTTCGCATAGACGGGCTGAAGAGCGGCTCTGTGATTGTCTTTATAGACACGCTTACGGAAAAATCCAGGATAAGGCAGAGTTTCGCGAAGGACGAAAAAGCGTTATGGAAAGCGAAAAATTATTTTCTGATATCATCAGGCAACACAGAAGCATTCACGGCATACCTCAACGGAAAAGAAATTAAATTCGACGACAAGAAAATCCGCCTCGTGAAAATCAACAGGCAGGGTATTGTCAAAAAAGAAAAGTAATTTCCATCTATGGTGAATCCCGAAAAAAGAATCGCGGAATTAAGGGAAAAGTTACTCGACGCGGACTATAAGTATTATGTTCTCGACGAGCCTGACATGGACGACTACGCTTACGACATGATGATGAAAGAACTCGAGCAGCTTGAAAAGGAATATCCGCTTCTAGTTACGCCAGATTCCCCCACGCAGCGCGTTTCAGGGAAAGCCACGCAGAAATTTTCGGAAGCCGTCCATAAAGTTCCGATGCTCTCTCTCTCGAACTCCTATAACTTCGACGACCTTCTCGATTTCGACAAAAGAGTAAAGTCGCTTCTCGGAGATGAACCTTACGAATACGTCTGCGAACTTAAATTCGACGGGCTTGCAGTTTCTCTGGTTTACGAAAAGGGCTATCTGGCAAGGGGCGCGACACGCGGCGACGGAACTAAAGGCGACGACGTGACGGGAAACCTGAAAACAATACGCTCGATTCCGTTAAGGGTGAAGTCGGACAAATTCAGGAACTTTGAGGTTCGCGGCGAAGTGTTCATAAAGAAGGATGACTTTTTAAGGATAAACGAGGAGCAGGAAAATCTCGGCGAAAAGCTTTTTTCGAACCCGAGAAACACAGCGGCGGGAACGCTGAAACAAAAGGACAGCAGAAAAGTCGCAGCGAGGCCGCTGAACATTTTCACATATTATCTTCGCAATGAAGACGCGCAGCTCGAATCGCACGCTGAAAATTTGAAACTTCTTAAAGAAATGAGATTTCCGGTGAACGAACACTGGAAAAAAGTGAAAGATATCGAAGGCGTCAAGAAGTACTGCGACTCGATAGAGGAAATCCGCGACAAGCTTCCGTACGAAATTGACGGCGTGGTCGTGAAAGTGAACTCTCTCTCGCAGCAGGAATTTCTCGGAAGCGTCGGTAAATCTCCGCGATGGGCGATTGCGTACAAGTTCAAGGCGAAAGAAAAAATCACGAAGATAAACGGTATCACTCTGCAGGTCGGCAGGACCGGGACTATCACGCCGGTCGCCGAACTCGAGCCCGTCTTCCTTGCGGGTTCGACGATTTCGCGCGCAACGCTTCACAACTTCGAAGAGATAAAGCGCAAAGATATCAGGGAAAGGGATTCAGTTAAGATAGAAAAGGGCGGCGACGTGATTCCGAAAGTGACTGAAGTCGTTCTTTCTGAAAGGCCTAAAGATTCGAAGCCGTTTCCCGAGCCGTCGAAGTGTCCCGTCTGCGGAACGAAACTCGAAAAACCCGAAGAAGAAGTTTATATTTACTGTCCGAACTATTTCTGCTCCGCGCAGGTACAGGGGCGCATCGAGCATTTCGTGTGGCGCGATGCTATGGATATTGAAGGTCTCGGCGGAAGCATAATTGCGGTGCTTCTTGAAAAAGGATTCATAAAGGATTTCGCGGATTTATATTCGCTGAAAGACAAACGGGCTGAACTTCTGAAGGTTGAAAGGTTCGGCGTTAAGAGCGTAGACAACATGCTTCAGGCGATTGAGAATTCAAAGGAGAAATCGTTTGACCGCGTGCTGTTTGCAATAGGAATAAAGCACATCGGTGAAAGGACAGCTAAACTCATAGCGAAACATTTTGGCTCTATCGACAGGCTTGCAGAAGCCACGGAGCAGGAAATCGACGACATATACGAGATCGGACCCGCAATAGCGAAGAGCGTATGCGATTTCTTCAGGGACGCAAAGAGCAAAGAGCTGATAAAGAAACTCCGCAAGGCCGGACTGAAATTCGAAATAGACGAAAGCGAGAAAGCGGAAGTCAACGAGAAGTTCGCGGGCAAGGTATTTGTGCTTACGGGCACGCTCGAAAAATACACGCGCAATAAGGCTGAAGAGATAATAGAGAAACTCGGCGGCAGGACTTCTTCATCTGTCAGCAAGAAAACTGATTACGTGCTTGCGGGCGCAGAAGCCGGCAGCAAACTTGACAAAGCAAAGAAACTCGGAGTCACCGTTCTAAGCGAATCCGATTTCGAGAAAATGATGAAGTGATTTTCTTAGTGCAGAAAAAGGAAATTGAATGTCAGCTGTATTCCCCCCAGATTATTCATCGGTTTATCCTTAAGGCTTAAAATTTCCCTTCCAATCACGGGCAGATAATAATAATCCGCCGTAATGCTCATTCCTATAGTATTCGATTCCTGGTATTCGATTCCTATTCCGCCGTATGGGCCGAAAGCGAATCCCGGCTGCGCGTATCCGAACGCCTTGAAGAAACTCCTGTCGTACGGGGTTGTGAGAACGAACGAAGGCGCCACACCCGCTCTGATGAACGGTTTGAAATTTCCTTCTATGTCGTCGTAAAAAATATTCTTTTTAAGTCCTATGCTTAATGAAGTAAGAAAAACCCTGTTTACTTTTCCCGCGGTGTAAGAGTTGCCCCAGTAATCATAATACTCGACTTCCGACGGGTCGGTAACGCCCGAAATCGAGAGCTTGAAAGTAAGGTCCGTCGTTCTTCCGATATCCCTGAAATGCGTTCCCGATACTCCGAAACCGTTATCTGTGTACATAATTCCGACGGCCCAATGGCTTCTTTTCTCTGTCAGTTTGACCTGATTGTTATTTATCTGGGCCGAAACCATGACCGGCATAAGCAGCAGCGAAATCACCAGCGCCGCCATTACTGCAGTTCTCATTCTTTTAAATTGTTTTACGAAACTTATTTGATTAATTTTTAAAAATTAATATACATAAGCAATCATATAATAATTGACAGAAAAAAGGCTATTAAAGTTTAAGAATGTAGTTTCAAAGAGGCAGAAATACCTCACTGTGGTTTTTGAGAACGTTCACGACCCGCATAACGTCAGCGCGATACTCCGTACGGCGGAATCGGTCGGAATCGACAGGGTTTACATGATTTACAACGAGGAGAAATTCCCGAAAATCAGCCGCATCTCGTCGGCAAGCGCGAAGAAATGGGTCGAACTGATTAAGTTTACGTCTGTCGACGAATGTTTCAAAGAACTGAAGAAACAAAAATATAAAATATACTCGACGCACATGGAAGAGGACGGAATGAACGCTTCGCTTTTCGACCTCGACCTTACAAAGAGGGTGGCTCTGGTTTTCGGAAACGAGCACCGCGGAGTCTCCGACGAGTTAAAGAAAAAAGCCGATAAGAATTTCCTTATCCCGATGGTCGGGATGGTTCAGTCTCTGAATGTTTCCGTTTCCGTCGCTGTCTGTCTTTATGAAGCAATGAGACAGAGAACCGTTAAAGGAATGTATGATAAATCATCATACACGAAGAAAGAACTGAAACAAAAACTCGACGGTTATCTTAACCGCTGATTTAAAATTTAAAATCTGAAAAAGATGCTTCCTAAATATTTCAAAACCGAACTCGGGCTGAACAACCTGAACAACTTCCTGCTTATATCGGGTCCCTGCGTTGTCGAAAGCAAATCGGTCGTCTTTAAAACCTGCGAGACGCTGAAGAAGATCACTTCAAAGCTGAAGATACCTTATGTGTTCAAGGCGTCGTACACCAAAGCCAACAGGACTTCCGGCGATTCGTTCCGCGGCATTGGTTTTGACAAGGCGCTGCAGATACTCGAAGACGTCCGCAGGGAATTCGGCGTGCCGGTTCTGACTGACATACATTCGGAACTTGAAGCCGAAATCGTAAGCGAAGTCGTCGACATACTTCAGATACCCGCATTCCTATGCAGGCAGTCGGACATACTCGAGGCGGCGGGCGAGACGGGCAGGGTAGTGAATATTAAGAAGGGTCAGTTTCTCGCTCCGCAGGATATGATGTATCAGGCGAAGAAAGTCGAGAAGACGGGAAACAAGAGAATACTTCTGACCGAAAGAGGAAGCACATTCGGTTACCAGAACCTTGTCGTGGATTTCAGAAGTTTTCCGGTGATGAAGAAATTCGGATATCCCGTTATTTTCGACGCGACGCATTCTGTTCAGATGCCCTCGAAGGAAAAAGGCGTGAGCGGCGGAAATCCGGAGTTCATCGAGCCGCTTGCAAGCGCCGCCGCGGCTATAGGCGTAGACGGGTTCTTCTTCGAAACGCATCCGAATCCTGCCAAAGCGTTAAGCGACGGAAGCAACATGATCAAACTCGACAAGATGGAAGCGCTGCTTAAGAAACTGGTTAAAATTTCAGGCGCTTCGAGATAAATGTAAATTGTAAAGTTGAAAGTGCAAAATTACAATTTTCACCTTGTCATTCCCGCGAAAGCGGGAATCCAAAAAATGGTGAATATTGCATCTAATTCCTTTCTAATTGCCGCTATTCTCCATAAATTTCATTAACCAAATCATCAGGTATGAAAATAATTATAACCGCAGTTTTTGTGCTTATAACTTTTCTTAACTGCTTTTCACAACCGAGGAACACGGAGGATATTATTTTGAATCCGTTCTGGGATTTCTATGCAGAGAACAGGCTGCCGGCAATCAATGCAGGCAAGGGATACACCGGGGTTGCGGCGATAAACGACATAAGCGGCGCCTCGCTGAATCCGGCAAGCATAGTATTGCTTGAAAAAATGCAGGTGACCGGTTCGTATGAGGTAAAGTCACGGATAAGCAACTGGCTCCATGTCGACCAGTTCGACGTAAAGCAGTATCATCCCGAAATCTCCGTCGGCGTCGGGTATAAATTCGGTAACAATCTTTTCACGGGCATTACTTATTCGAATGAAAACAGTTTTAAACTTGAGTACGGACCTTTGCTCGTTACGAATCAATATGGCGACCCGATAAGTTCTTATGTTGCGTATTCGAAATACACGACTCATAATATTTCCGTCCCGATTGCGTACAGGACAAGAATGTTCAGAGCGGGAATAAGTTTGTCGGCGATTAATTACAGCGGAGCGAACAACCTGCCGAACTCGCCCAGCGGCGGCGAAGGGGACAACACTGTAAGTTTCTGGAAATTTGTACCCACTCTCGGCATTCTCGTCACGCCTATAGATCAGTTTTCATTCGGCGTGACATATTCACCGCCTTATCAGCAGAGAGTGCGGTGGTCGAACAGCAGGGTACCCGAAGAACAGATTGCGCCGGTTTATTATCCCGCGAAAATCAACGTGGGTACTGAATTCAGGCTTCTGGACAACAAGCTTCTCTTCGACCTGGATTACAGGTTCGCGAACACTTCGAGAACGTATATGTTCCGCGACAGGCACGATCTGAATTTCGGCGTGCAGTATGAACTCGAACCCGAACTGACCGTAAGAGGCGGCGTATTCACGCTTCTGGATTACAGAACGAACGGCAACGGCGGAAATTTCACTGACCCGATAGGAAGTTACAACCAGTATTTCATGACTCTTGGCGCGACTTACAAATTCAGGGCGCTGTCAGTAACCCTGTCGTATATAAGCAGCACCGTGTTCACGAAACCCGACGTCTCAACGTCGCGTATCGCCGCTTCAGTGACCTGGGATATATGCTCGTGCATGCTGTACGGTAACTAGTTCAAAATGTAAAATTGAAAATTCAAACGTACAGTTGAAAATTAAAAGTTATTAAGGCGGAATTAAATTATTGAAAATGTATAGTGCTCTAATTGTTTACCGTTAAATGTTAAATGTTAACTGTTAATTGATTTATACATTTATATTCAATCAGGATTTTCTGATTTTTGCAGAACGGAAAAATAAAAGGAATTTATGGCAAAAAAAGTTGTACCCGAATACCTTAAAGAGAAACTGAGTACCGGGCATCTGCTCGGTATTTTTGTAATATCTCTGGCGTCGCTGCTTCACGAATTCACGATGACGAGGATACTTTCTGTATCCCTCTGGTATCATTTCGCGTTTATGATAATAAGCGTAGCCCTTCTCGGAATCGGCGTAAGCGGCGTAGCACTGTCGCTGTTCCCGAAACTTCTATCGAGACCGGCTGATAAGCTGCTGACGCTTCTTTCGATGATTTACGCGGCGAGCGTGCTTCTGACGTTCATGATATCTTATTATGTGCCGATAGACCCGTTCAGCCTGTTCACGCAGAAGATTCAGTTTGTCATAATTCCGCTGTACTATATTCTCATCACGATTCCGTTCTTCCTGTCGGGGCTGATAATATCGACTCTTCTTACGAAGTTTTCTTCCGATGTTCCGAAATTGTATTTTTCCGACCTGACGGGCGCCGGACTTGCATGCTTCGCTTTCGTAATACTGATGCCGATGACGGGCGGGAACGGCACTATTGTGTTCGTCTCGTCGCTGGGTTTTCTGGGAGCGATGTTCTTCGGTTACAAGAACCATAAAACGCTTTTCCTGACATCGATGATTCTGATGTTCTTCGTCTTCGCGTTTCTTATAAAGAAAGACGAGCTGCTTCAGATAAGGGTTACGCCCAACAAGATTTACGCAAACTATATAGCGGAAAGGCCCGACCTTAACGCTTTTACGGCGTGGAACACGATTTCGAAAGTCGACGTGATGAAAGAAGAAGACCCGTCTCCCGACGGCTACAACGTTTATCTGGCAATCATCGACGAAGGCAATGCAACGACGAATATTCCCAACGTGAGAAGGATACCTCCTCCGAACAAACCGTTTGACGCGTCAAACCTGGCTTTCGTCGGTAAGGATTCCTGCGACAAGGTTTTTGTCCTCGGCTCGGGCGGGGGAGGAGAAATACTTGTCAGCATGTTTCATAACGCGAAAAAAGTTACGGGAGTTGAAATCAACGGTATACTCAACGACCTGATTTCCGAAACAATGGCGGGATGGACGGGACCTCTCATAAAAAACAATCCCCGTGTGGAAATTGTCACCGACGACGCGCGCTCGTTCATGAGAAGAAGCAAGGATAAATACGACGTTATTATTTCCGCGCATACAATATCGGCGTCGGCTGTGTCGAGCGGTGCAATGTCGATGGTCGAGAACTATATAATGACGAAGGAAGCTGTAAAGGATTATCTGCGTCATCTCGACGACAGGGGAATGCTGTATATCTCCAGACCGGAAACGCAGCTGCCGAAATTAATAGCCACCCTCAAGGAAGCCGGAAATGAAATAGGCATTAAGAACGACGAGTTCAATTACGTCGTGTTCAAACGCCCTCCGACCGAGTATGAAGTTACGAACAGCTATCTCTCGGGCGTCGTTTACAAGAAGAACGGTTTTGACCTCGGCGACATGATGGCGATGAGAAACGAAGCTTCATCCTTAAACCTTGATATAGAATACGACCCCCTGACAAATCAGGACAATATTTATAAAAACCTCGTAACGTCGAAAGACATACGTTCGGAAATAAACAAGATTCCGTCAATACTTACACCGGCGACAGACGACAAGCCGTTCTTCGACGATAACTTCAGGTTCTCGGACGTAAACGGAGCCGTGATAAAGGAAGTCTTCTCGCAGGACGACAAGGCGATACTCGCGCTTAAGGCGAAGCCCGTCGCGCAGGTGACGCTGCTTATGATGCTCGCGCAGGTTATACTCGTTGCGGGCCTGCTCATAATTATTCCGTCGTTTTTCATAAAAGGAAGCGAAAAGAAAAAGGTCGACAAAAAATTTCTTCTTTTCTTCGCCTTCATAGGCCTGGGATATATAACGATTCAGCTTGTGCTTGTGCAGAAATTCACGCTGTTCCTCGGACAGCCGGTTTACACACTGCTTACGGTCGTTTCTTCGATGCTGATATTTTCGGGTCTCGGCGCGAAATATTCCGAAAAGTTTTCGGGCAGGTTCAAACCCGCATACATATTTCTCATAATAGCCGGGTACATAATGATTCTCGGGCTCGTGATACCTCCGGTATTCTCAGCGCTCGTTTCACTCAGTCTTCTGCTTAGAATAATAATCACCGTACTGCTTATCGCGCCTCTTTCATTCTTCATGGGAATGCCGTTTCCGAAGGGGATTTCCCTCATATCGGGCGACGATTCGAGGATGATAGGTTTTTCATGGGCTGTGAACGGGTTTTTCTCCGTGTTAGGCACTGTTTTAACAATGATTTCGGCTATGATGTTCGGGTTTAAACTTGTGTTTTTTATAGCCGGGGTTTATTACCTGATTGCGCTAATTTTTATCACTATAAGAAATAAGAATAATTTAGTAAATTTGTAAGATTATCATATAGAAATCACAAATTTAAACCACATATGAGCGAAGACCACTATAGAAAGAAAACCCTGGCCATTCTTGTAGGTGGAGGACCTGCCCCCGGAATAAACGGTGTAATACGTTCGGTAACAATCGAAGCAATTAATTCGGGTCTTAACGTAATCGGTATTTATGACGGTTTCGAATACCTTAGCAAAGGAGATTCGAGCCACGTTACGGAATTAAGAATAGACGACGTATCGAGAATACACTTCGACGGAGGAAGCATACTTCACACATCAAGGGTGAATCCCGCAAAAAATAAAGAGATGCTCGATGCCACAATAAAGGCGTTGACGCAGCTGTCGGTTGACTATCTTGTCACTATCGGCGGCGACGATACTGCAACAAGCGCGTACAAGATAGACACGCTTACAAAAGGACAGATACAGGTTGCGCACGTTCCGAAAACGATTGACAACGACCTGCCGCTTCCCGGCAACATGCCCACGTTCGGTTACCAGACCGCGCGCGATTTCGGTTTCCATATCGTTCAGTCGCTTATGGTTGACGCGGCTACGACAAGACGCTGGTACTATGTTGTGACGATGGGACGCAAAGCCGGACACCTTGCTCTCGGCATCGGCAAATCCGCCGGCGCTACGCTGACTATCATCGGCGAAGAGTTCAGGGACAAGACGATAAGTTTCGAAACAGTGTGCGATATTCTCGAAGCGTCGATCATCAAGAGACTCGCGCAGGGAAATCCTTACGGCGTAGCCATTCTCGCCGAAGGCATTATCACGAGAATCGACCAGGAAGAACTTAAGAATCATCCATACGTGAACCTCGAGAAGGATCTTCACGGAAATATCAGACTTTCAGAGATAGATATCGGCAGAATCACAAAAGACGAAGTCCGCAGAAGATTAAGAGAAAGAGGCATCAACGTCACGATAGTAAGCAAGGACATCGGCTACGAATTAAGGTGCGCGGCTCCTATACCTTACGACTGCGAATACACGCAGGACCTCGGTTACGCGGCGGTCAGATACCTTCTTTCGGGACAGTCGGGCGCGATTGTAACTGTCGACAAAGGCCAGCTTATTCCCGTCAAGTTTGAAGACATAATCAACGCTGACGGCAGGATAAACACGCGCGAAGTGGACGTCGATTCGGACAGCTATCAGGTAGCGAGAAAGTACATGATAAGGCTTGAAAAAACCGACTTCGACGAGCTGAAGAACGTTGCGCGTCTCGGGCTTATAGGAAACCTCACTACGGAAGAGTTCGTTGACAAGTATAAATACCTCATCAACGATCCTCCCGTGAAGGAAAGAAAAAATTCCGAGAAGCCGAAAGAGCAGAAGCCTAAGACGGAAAAGAAATAAAATGAAACGTTTAATATAACAAACAGGGTTCTTTTGAACCCTGTTTTAATTTAAAGTTATTCAGGCATAAATCGGTAAAGGAGACAAAATGAAAATCGGAGTGCTGACATCGGGCGGTGACTGCCCCGGACTTAACGCGGTAATAAGGGCGATAACCAGAAAAGGCGACCAGGACGGATATGAAGTCGTTGGCATACTCAACGGCTGGAAAGGCCTGTTTGACGAGAGTTACATAAAGCTCGACCTCAAGAGCGTAGCGGGAATCGTTAACCGCGGCGGAACCATTCTAGGCACCTCGAGGTTCGGCCCGTTCCAGCAGGAGAACGGCGCGGAGACGCTTCAGCACAAGGTCGCGCGCGCGGAGTTTGACGCGATTATCGCAATAGGCGGAGAGGGTTCGATGCACATCGCGCAGCAGTGCCATGAGCTTGGTATCAACGTCGTCGGCGTTCCGAAGACGATTGACAACGACCTGAACGGAACGGATTATACTTTCGGTTTTGACACGGCCGTGCAGATTGCCACCGAGGCGATAGACAGGCTTCATACCACAGCAGAATCGCATCACCGCGTAATGGTGCTTGAGGTAATGGGAAGGCATGCGGGCTGGATAGCTCTGTATTCAGGCATCGCCGGAGGCGCTGACGTCATAATAATACCCGAAAAGAAGACTAAGATAGAAGAGGTGTGCGACGTACTCAGGAGCAGATATAAAAGAGGAAAACTGTTTTCGATAATAGTCGTCGCCGAAGGCGCCGAATATCTTCTGGACGAGCTTGACATACACGAAGCGGACAGGAAGAAGGATGAATTCGGCCGCGCCCGTCTCGGAGGTTTGAGCTATTACCTGTCTAACGAAATCGAGAAGAGGACGGGGTTCGACACGCGCACGACGATTCTCGGGCACGTGCAGCGCGGGGGCGTTCCGACGGCTTTCGACAGGATGCTCGGCACGAGGTTCGGCGTTTACGCCGTTGAAATGGTCACGGATAAAAAATTCGGAAGGATGTGCGCGCTTCAGGGAAGCGATATAACCGATATCCCGATAAAGAAGGCGATTGGAAAACTCAAAACTGTTGACCTCGACATTTATAAAGCGGCAAAGGTTTTCTTTAAGTAATTTCGGATTTAAAACTGAAAGTAATTCAATAAATATTTTAACGAATATTGAAAATTCTGAGAAACCCGGGTTTTGAAAAATTCCAGGATGGAACGACGAAGCTGATTGAAAAGCGCTGGTTCCTTCTTCATGTTTTGTTTCTTGTATTTTATCTCGGATACTTTCTCCTGAAAACATACAAGATAAGGGTGTTCGGCACTGCCGATACTTACGCTCTGCCTTCATTCAATCCCTCGCTCTTTGCGGTTAACGCCGCCGGGTTTATTATACTTGCCGTCGCTCTCGTTTATCTAAAAGGGCTAAAGCTCTGGCTGTACACGGGACTGGTCTTTCTCGGAATAACTCTCATAACAGTTTCCTACGTGAAAACAATCGATCCGAACCTTGAATGGCCCGGCTCGGACGTAGCGATAGGAAACATTATATCGGCTGAAGAAACTGTTCAGCACGGAACGCTTGACCTCATTAAAACATGGAACGAAAGAGCGAACCCTTACGAATTCACAACTCATTTTCCCGAAGTAAAGGACTCGACGATAAAGTTTCTGAATAAATACAACCTGAATTTCCTCGTCTTCGATAAATGGAAATACAGGCTCGATTCGACAAAGTACAACATTTACCTGAACGACAGGCCTTACGTCCACTCGCCGTTCACGACTCTCACAATGGGATGGTGGCTTAAACTGTTCCCTTTCGGAAGGTGGTCGCTTGAATATGAAATGCTATTCATTAATCTTTTAACGGTGCTGTTGGTTATTCTTCTCGCAAGGAAGAAAGTGACAGAAAATTTCATGAACATAGTGCTTATCTCAATCGCTTCGTCACCCGTCATGTTCCGTTTCCACAGCCCGTCAATTGACCAGATAAGCACATTGCTGTTCACGCTGCCGGTTTTTCTTTTCATACTTTATCCTTCGAAAAATTTCAGGGTTTCGTTCCTGTACGGATTGATCTACGGATTCTGCTTTTATTCGAGGTTTACGGTCTTGTTCTTCCTCGTGATGATGCTTATATCGTTCGCGGCGTATTACAGGCAGATATCTATAAAGCCGTTTCTCGGTCTTGCGGCAGGCATGATTGTACCGGTTATTCTTTTCACGGCTCTCGGCTATTATTTCTGGCTGACAATGATAATGGGAAGAATAATAACGCAGCAGATAGCTAACACGATGTCGCTTAATGTTTTCGAGAGTCTGACAAAGTTCCTGTATTTCGGTCCGTCGTTTCTACTCCTGACTCTTCTTCTGCTCATAAATTTCAACAGGGTTAAGAGAGAGATTTTTCCTCTTTATATTCCTCTGCTTGTATCGCTCGTATTCATGATATTTTTTCTTTACGACCAGGGTGGATGGAACAGGTATCTCGGCCAGTACATGCCGGTTATTCTTCTGCTTGTCTGTTCCACTGACAGGTTTATAGAATTAAAGAAGAGGGATTTGCTTATATCGGTAATAGCAAATTATATATTTCTTCAGATGAATATGTACTTCTAAGCGTTGTTGTCGATTTTTTTCTTCCAGAAAAGATAGAACGGAATACCTATAAGCACAAGCGAGAGTCCTATACCCGCGTCGCGCGGATTCTGAATGATCGTTACGATAACAAGCGTCGCGCAGAACAGCACGAATATCGCCGGAAGCACGGGATAACCCGGCACCTTGAACACCCTCGGAACATTTTTCATTTTTCTCCGCAGTATGAAAACGCCGAAAGCGCCCATTCCGTAAAATATGAATGAAGCGAATATCAGCATATCGGTAAGCTGGTCGAACGTTCCTGAAAGGACGAGCATGCTCGCCCAGATTCCCTGAATCAGCAGCGATACATGAGGAGTCCTGTATTTGTCGTGATGTGTTCCCGCTGACCTGAAGAATAGTTTATCCTTCGCCATCGCGAAATATATCCTTGAACTTGCGAGAATCGTTCCGTTCGTCGTTCCGAAAGTCGAAACCATTATAAGAACGGATATGAACATAGCGCCGCCGTAACCGAGGAATTTTCTCATCACCTCAATTGCGATTATCGAATGCTCCTGTTTCGTGAATCCGATGATTTCATTGACGGGCATGACGTACAGGAAAGTGAAATTCACGGCAAGGTATAGAATTATAACGCCCGCCACGCCGCCGAAGAGCGCGAGGGGAATATTCCGTTTCGGGTTTTTGACTTCTCCGCCGAGATAGCCGATGTTGTTCCATCCGTCGTAAGGCCAGAACGCAGCGAGCATTGCAGCGAACATTGCGCCGAACAGACCGAGATTAGAGCCGTACTGGAATCCCGGTTTCTCCAGAACCGGCGTTACATTATCGACCGAACCTCCGCTGACAGTCAGCCCGAGAATTATGATTGCAATTATTCCGACAATTTTCAGCGCGGTGAAAATATTGGTTATCATACCGCCGAAAATCACGCCGAAGTAGTTTGCCGTCGTAAGAAAAAGTATCGTGAAAATTGTAAGGCCTTTCACACCGAACCCGTGAAACGGATAGAATATACCGAAGAGCGATATCTTTTCAATTTCGGGGGAAAGACCGGGAAGATGAACGACAGCGTTTACCGATTCAGCGAAAACATAAGCGATAGAAGCTATCGACGCCGACTGAATTACGGAAAAACAGCTCCATCCGTAAAGAAAAGCGAACGGCTTTCCGTACATGTTCTTGAAGTAAACATACTGCCCGCCCGGCTCCGCTATGAGACTCGCAATTTCCGCGTTGGTAGCAGCGCCTATCATCGTTATTATTCCGGGTATAAGCCAGCAGAGAAGAATAAGTCCGGGTGAACCGAGCTGTTCGGACATGGGGGCGATTTTCTTGAACACGCCCGAGCCGACCATTGAAGAAATCACAATCATGAGGGCGGTGAAGAAACCCAGCCTCGTGAGCAGTCCGCTCTCGTGAATTTTGTGCAAATGTTTTGTCAAGTGTGCTTAACTTCCCTCGATTAATTCTGATTAACGGAAAAAGTTATTTGCAATGTAACAAAAGAATATCAGAAAAGAAATAAAAAGATTAAACATATTAAACGTCTGCAATGTTGTAAAGTGTAAGGGTAATAAAACAAAAACAATGCAGACAATATTAGGAGCAGGGGGAGTAATAGGAACGGAGCTCGCGAAGATACTTCCGGAGCATACGAAAACGATAAGACTGGCGGGGAGAAACCCGAAGCATGTTCTCGGCAGTGAAGAGCTTGTAAAATGCGACCTGACGGACGCGTCGCAGACGATGAACGCAGTGGAAAATTCAGACGTTGTTTATCTTACGGCGGGGCTGGAATACAATTACGATGTATGGAAAGAGAAATGGCCGAAGATTATGACCAACGTTCTCGAAGCATGCAAGCGTCACAGGGCAAAACTCGTGTTCTTCGACAACGTTTACATGTACGGCAGAGTCGAAGGATGGATGAAAGAAAACACTCCGGTGAAT
>CAIKZJ010000063.1 GCA_903831845.1 uncultured Ignavibacteriota bacterium | reverse complement strand
TTAAACTTAAAGTATCGTCAAACTCTACTTTATATACTTTCCCTGTAGGCGATACAAGAAACGGCACTAATTTTACACCCGCTGCCGTTACTTTTTCTGGAACATCGTTTTCTTCTGCTTATCTTACCTTAAGTATGTCTGCTCAGAAAGAATCGCATAACAATAGTTCTTCCAATTATATAACACGTAACTGGACATTCACACCTACAGGTTTATCAAACTTGGGGTATATTATTACACTTAAATATGTCGATACGGATATTAATGGAAGTGAATCAAACATATGGTTCGGAAAATATGACGCCGGCACATGGGCGCTTCTCAATCAACCGGATTTTAACAACAACACTTTCACTTCGACTGCCACGCTGACGTCTTTCAGCACGTTCACCGGCGGAGAACAAGGTTATCTTCCAGTAAGGCTTGCATCTCTGACTTCTTCGGTTGACAGAAGGAATATCACGCTTTCGTGGTCCACGTCATCCGAAACCAATAACTCCGGTTTCGATGTGGAAAGAAAGAATGTCAATGACAACAGCTGGGTGAAGACAGGATTCGTCAGCGGCAACGGTACGACAGGCAATCTTTCGAATTATTCTTTCACCGACAGAGGTCTCAACACAGGCAAATACAAGTACAGACTGAAACAGATAGACTACAACGGTAATTACGAGTATTTCGAACTTAACGGATTCGCGGAAGTCGGCGTGCCTGATAAATACAATATTTCACAGAATTATCCGAATCCCTTTAATCCCGTTACCAAGATAGACTTAGACATTCCTTACGACAGCAAGGTAAGCATGAAGCTGTACGATATAACCGGAAGGGAAATCAAAAATCTTATCGGCACAGATATGAAAGCCGGTTATTACACGCACCTTCTTGACGCTTCTTCGCTCTCAAGCGGCGTATATTTCTACAGGGTCGTGATGAATTCCGGTAAAGGCAATTTTGTTACGAGTAAGAAGATGATGCTGTTGAAATAATTAGTAATTAATAATTAGTAATTAGTAATTGAAGTAATTAGTTTGATGTTTAAGTTATAATATTAAAAGGGGTTTTGCAAAAGCAAGACCCCTTTTTGAATCAAAAGTCAAATATATTTAATCAAACAGATTAGAGTTCAGGATTATTTGAAGTAAAATTCTTTTTTTGTAACTTATTAGTTATTGTTGATTTTTTTGAAATTTTATAGTTATTGGGAAAAACCGTCAGGTACATATTATTTTTTCTGTTCATTTCAACAGGTTTGGTAAACGCTCAGGATGACGCGTACTATTCGTCTTTGAATACTTCCCTGTCTTCATTCGTTTACAACCTGAAGCTCAGAATAAGAAGCCCTTACACTCAGGTAAGTTATTCCAATTACGGTCCGACAAACGTCGAAAATTTCGCTTCTTTCGACAACGGTAACGGTACGAGAACAGTTTATTGCGTGTATTCGGGATATGCATACGTGTATACTCCCCCGTTTTCCTGGGGAACTATGAGCCGCGAGCATACATTCTGTTACAGCTGGATGCCGAATACAAACACTTCAGCGGAAAACTACTCTGACCAGTATCATCTTTTTCCGACACAGCAGAATAACGCAAACGGAGTCAGGAGCAATCATCCGCTCGGAACAGTAACCAACGTGACTTCAACTTTTCTCAACTGCAAGTACGGCACCAACGCGTCAGGATATCTGGTCTTTGAACCGCAGGATAAACATAAGGGCGACGCGGCAAGGGCCATGTTATACATGTGCATAAAATATGACAGCGTAGGCGGATACGTATGGAATTTCAATTACCTTAACACAAAGCTTGCTTCCCTTAGCGAGGGGCCGCAGGACCTGAATCTGCTTCTGCAATGGCATGCGCAGGACCCGCCGGACAAATGGGAGGTAAGCAGGAATAATTATATTCAAAGCATACAGCAGAACAGAAACCCGCTTGTGGACCATCCGGAATACATTTATTACATCAATTTCAGCGACATGTCGAAACTTAACCCGTCATACTCTGCCGAGCCGGATAATTACGCGACGGGATTCACCGCATCGGTTTCGGGTTCAGCGGTAACAGTCACATGGACGGACGCAGTGCTTGACGCGCAGACACCGAGCGGTTACCTGCTTGAAGCTTATAATACTGACAATTACTTCATACCGATAGACGGAAACGTATATGCGGATGACACGGACCTGACAGACGGGAAAGCAGTCGTCAACATAGATTATTCAGCGGCTAACACTTACACATTCAGCGGTCTGGGCAGCGGCACTTATTACTTCCGCATGTATTCATATAACGGAACAGGCGTGTCCAGAAATTACAAGATAACAGGGACAGTGCCGAACGCAACCGCTACAGTTTCAGGAGCGCTTTCACCCGAACCGTCCAATTACGTGACGGGTTTCACTACGGGTACAATAACAACGAACAGCATATCCGTAAAATGGACAGACGCGCTTCCCGGAACACAGTCCCCTTCAGGTTATCTTATACTTGCGAACAACACAAATACATTTTCAGATCCGGTTGACGGTATTACGTATTCCAGCGATTCGGTGTTATCTGACGGTTCGGCAGCAATGAATGTCGATTTTTCCGCCGCGGATTCGCTCGTATTCAGCTCGCTGTCATCGAACACAGCTTATTATTTCCGAATTTATTCTTACAACGGAACCGGCACTTCCAGAAATTACAAAACCGACGGTACTGTCCCGAATGCGAGCGGCACAACGCTTACTTCTCCTGTAACTTACGGGAGCTGCGTCCTTCTTGATAATTTCAACAGAACAGCCGGCAACACGGTAGGTAATACCCCGACTTCTCCGACTTCCCTTACATGGTCAGAAGCAGAGACGGTATCGGGCACGGGCGCGTCGATTGTTTCGAACAGATTACAGGAAGGTTCATCGACGGCAGGCCGGGATTACGCAATCGTAAACATGTCGGGAATAGTAAATTATCCCGTCAAACTGAACACATCGACTTACAACATACAATGGGCGTTCAATTTCCGTAATACAAGAACCGACCCTTCGGGATTCGATGCAAGCAATTACGGAATTGCATTTATACTCGGTATGAGCAGTTCCGATGCAATGACAGCAAACGGTTACGCTATTGTAATCGGCCAGTCGGGAGCCGTTAACCCGATTCGGTTAGCTTCATTTACCGGAGGTCTTGATGCGAATGCAAATTTCACCGATATTATTTCCAGCGGCAGTTACGGCAGCGAATACATCAGCGTGCGGGTTCTTTACGCACCTTCCACAAACACATGGACGCTGTTTGCAGAAAGCAATTCGGGCAGTTTCCCGCAATCTGACCCGAGGAATACTGCAACACAGCTCGGAAGCCCGACAGTTAATTCTACATATACAGGATCTACGCTGAATTATCTCGGTTGTTTGTGGAATCACGCGACAGGCTCGTCCGAGTATGCCGTTTTCGATGACATATACATTACCGACCCGGGAGGGGTGCTTCCAGTAAAGCTTACGTCGTTCAATTCATCCGTAAGCGGCAACAATGTCAAACTTGAATGGAAAACCGGCACTGAAAGCAATAACAAAGGATTTGAAGTTTACAGAAAAAATACCGGCAGCACTGAAACCGAAAAGCTTGGTTTTGTAAGCGGAAAAAATAAAGATAACTCTGTCTATAACTTTGACGACAAACGTCTTAATACGGGAGTTTACAGGTATTTTATAAAGCAGATCGATTTCAACGGAAATTCCGCTTCGTTTGAACTGAACGGAGACGTGAATATCGCCGCTCCCGGTAAATTCAACCTTAATCAGAACTATCCTAACCCGTTCAATCCCTTTACAACAATCGAATATGCCGTACCGTATGAAAGCAACATAAGTCTAAAAGTGTATGACATATCGGGAAAAGAAATAAAAATAATTAAGGCCGGAAAACTTAAGCCCGGATATTACACGGAGGATTTTGACGCTTCAGGTTTAGCGAGCGGGGTGTATTTATACAGACTTGCGATGAATTCGGCTAAGGGAAATTTTGTGTCCAGTAAGAAGATGGTACTTATAAAATAATTAGTAATTAATAATTAGTAATTAGTAATTGATAATTTATAATTTCAAATTATTATTTAAAGCTTCCCGGAACAAACGAAATGTTCATATGCACTTTTTCGAAGCTGTAATTGACGTTGAGCCCTTTATCGTCGATTGATACAATGTTCATTCTGTCCTCGTCGTCAGTGCCTTTGTCGAACAAAATAACGCTGTCGTTCACCAGTTCCCAGGTTCCCTGTTCTGCCCATTTATCGTCTTCGATTGGTTCGTCATCCTCAATGTAGACATATCTGCCGTTCTTCTGGAAGTCGATAAACACATAAAAATCATTTCCTTTTTTTCCGTCTTCGGTGTAAGATGTTGAAAGCCATTTCCGGCAAAGGATATCCTTAACCGGGACTTTCTGCGTCGAAGTTTGAGTAGTATCCTGCGCGAATGCAAACCCGGAAAACACCACCAGAAATATTAAGGACAGCAGAATATTCTTTATCATAATCATGTATTTTAATAATCGTCAAGATTTTCAATATAGTAAACCAGGTTTATCCCGGCCATGAACGAGCCCGGAGCGTTAGTGCCGAGTCCGTTGTATGGGAAACTGTATTTAATGAGAGGAGAAACGCGAATAAAATCCTTCGGATAATATGTAAAAGAGCCTGTGAGACCGAACGCATTCTCGTTAGAGCCGTTTATGCTGTTTCCGTCTATTTTATGACTTCCCTGCGTGAAACCCGCGAATGCGAGTGAAACGGAGCTCTTGCTGCTGAGGAGATAATTCATCGTCAGCGCATAATTCAGTCTTTCGCCAAGCTGTCTTTTATAAGGCGGAGTAACCACGTTATAGTATTTGTCATACGTCTTGCTGAAACTGTGAAGCCATGAAAGGTCGGCGCCGATCTGGAATTTATTCTTGAGAATGGTTTTAATAAACGAGACTCCGAGCATTGAAGTATAAAAGCCTTTTCCCGTCACGTCTATTTCATAGTCGGAATTTTCGTCCGATTTGCCGGTAGGCAAAGTCATTCCGAAAGTCACGGCAAAGTACGGAGTAGTTTCGTCCATTTTCGTTTTTTTGTTTTCCATGTAGAGCGAGTATTCATGGAAAATTTCATACCGGCCGCTGACAACGACATCGCCGAATGCGGAGCCGCTCTGCGGCAGTCCGGGAAGTTCGTTCCTGTTCAGGACAAAAGGAATCTGCACGCCGGCCTGCAGGTATTTGTTAAACCTGTATGCGGCGGCGAAAGAATTTGTCATCTGCCAGTTAGTCTGCTTTGTCTCAAGCCAGTCGCTTTTATCGTCCCACACGCCGCTGAAGTTATCCCATTTATAGCCGTAGCTGAACAAGGCTTTCTTGTTAAGCGAAAGAACGGCTATATCGTAAACTCCACCTCCGCAGCAAATCTGCGAAAAAACGGAACCGGCGTTAAGAAGGGAAGCGAGTATAAATAAATAAATTAATTTTTTCATTTTATCTTACGTCAAATACAAAATAGAATGTCGGATTGGGAGTTATGTACGAACCGTTGACCATAATCGAATCGTAGAGGTACCATTGTCCTGCCATCGTGAAATTCGCCGTTCCCTGATACATGCCGTTAGAGAGAAAAACGGGATTTGTATTATTGCTTGAACCGTGGCCGTGCGAGGGCATCCATGGTTTAATAAACATTCTGGCGGAATCAACTTCTGTATATGTAAACTGGTCATACGAGCTGTGAAGTATGCACTTGTAATCGTTAAGTCCTACTTTGGCGTCTTTTGGAGAAACGACGGTTAAAAGATACAGAAGCGTCGAGCCCGTGCCGAGCCAGAAATGCATTTGATTTCCGGTTCCGGTAATCACGTCGAAATTTCTGTGCCTGATGTAATTGCCGTCGTTATACCCGTAGTCTCCGTACCAGAACGATGTGGTTGAATCGGATATCATAATATAGGAAACGTATCCGGTAAACAGCCCTTTCGAATCGTCGTAATAAAATTTTTCTTTGACCGGCGTTCCGTGTCCCGGGCCTGCAACGTGGTACATTATCGGTATATAATTCACATAACCTGTTTTCTGTTCAATATTGTTGAGGTATACTCTGAAGCCGATTTCGTTGTAACCCACGAACAGGCTCGTACCTGTTTTGCTGTATAATTCATATTTTATACCGGCCGAATCCACAGTAAGAAGTTTATTGTAATCCGAACTGACGGGCGGTTCCGATGTTACGGGATTATCCTTATTACAGGAATATAGAAATATGGCTGCAATTGCCAGCAATAATAGTTTTTTCATGCATGAATTAAATTGATATTCAATATAAGAAAAATCGTTTAATTTTTAAACAATGATTCAAGGAAAGCAATTAATAATTAGTAATTAGTAATTAGTAATTAGTAATTAGTAATTAGTAATTAATAAGTGAGAAATCTTAATTTATATTCTAATCATGGTACTGTTTTAAAAGCACTTAATTACTAATTATTAATTATTAATTACTAATTAAAAAAGAGGCCGGGGGGCCTCTTTTCTTTACCGCTCTCAAAGAGGGCTGAGAGAGCAGGTTTATTTTTACATTTTTATTTGTATACGGGATAATCCGTATAACCTTTTTCATCGGGCGTATAGAAAGCATCGAAGTTCAGGTCCTGAGACAAAGGCCAGCCGTTCTTTAATCTTTCAACGAGGTCCGGATTATTTATAAACGGTCTGCCGAACGCAACTATATCTGCAATTCCCGAGTTCAGTTCTTCCTCTGCCGTTTCTCTGTTATAGCCTCCGCTAAGAATCATCGTATTTCTGAACTTATCCCTTATCACCTGTTTTATATTTCTGGGTACATCCGGAGCGCCCATCGCGCTGTGGTCGACAAGGTGTATATATACTATTCCGATCTTATTCAGTTCTTCTGCGAGATATTCATATGTTTCTTCAATTTCGGGATAAGGCTGCATGTCGCAATTGGCTCCGTAAGGAGATAGTCTTATTGCAGTTCTTTCTTTTCCAATCGCATTTGCAACGTCTTTAGCCGTTTCAATTACAAACCTGCATCTGTTTTCAATGCTTCCGCCGTATTCATCTGTTCTCTGATTAGTGTGCGGAGAAAGGAACTGTTCAAGCAGGTAACCGTTCGCGCCGTGAAGCTCCACTCCGTCGAAACCCGCTTCGATTGCGTTTATCGCCGCCTGTATGAATTCCGATTTGGTAAGCGCCAGCTCTTCCTTAGTAAATGCTTCAGGAACCGGATAATCTTTCATTCCTTCGCTGTCAGTCCACATCTGGCCGGCCGCCTTAACTGCCGAGGGCGCGAGAACTCTTGCGCCTTCCGGCAGGTTATTAACATGGCCTATCCTGCCCGTATGCATTATCTGTAAGAAAATCTTCCCTCCCTTTTCATGCACGGCTTTTGTAACCAATTCCCAACCTTTTATCTGTTCAGCACTGAAAATTCCCGGAATTCTGGGATATCCGAGTCCGTTCGGAGAAGGAGAAGTGCCTTCGGTTATTATTAATCCGGCTCCCGAACGCTGAGCATAATATTCAGCCATTAATTCATTCGGTATATTGCCGATTGCCCGTGAGCGGGTCATCGGTGCCATAACAATTCTGTTTTTGAGCCCGGTTTTTCCGAGCATGTAATTCGAAAATAATTTTGAGTCTGCCATGATCATTATAATTAATTTATTGTCTTCATATGTATAACGTATGTAGATACATATAAGTTCCAACATAGTTTTATTAATTAATAATTAGTAATTAATAATTAGTAATTATATTGATTTTTCGATTATTTTGGGATAAAAAAAAAGCAGATCACGGGACCTGCTTATTAATCATTAAGATGTAATAAAATTATTTCGCTCTTAATTACTCATTACTAATTTTTAATTACTAAATTAGTATTTAGAGATATTGATCACCTTGCTTAGCAGACCGGAAATAATTGATATTCCCATCTGCTGGTCGGAGCGGACGACTGTTCCGAAAATGACGTTAGAGGTCGATGTTCCGGAAGTGTATTTATAATTCACAACCCACAGATCGGGCGGGAAGCCGACGAGTTCCTGAATATACTCGGGAAGGTCCAGACGCAGTGTTCCGAGCGCCGGAATGAGGAACATATTCACGGTCTTTGACGAACCGGACGGCGCTCCGCTGAAGAATGTGCCGCCGTTCGAAGTGCTGGACCTTGGCGTGAACGATGAATCGAATCTTATAACAGGATTAGCCGAATAACTGTAGCCGTAAGCAACGTCGCTGTTTACGAGGCTGTCTTTATTCGTGCTTATGTTGAAGTTGGAATTATTTATCAGCGTAAGCGCTCCCGACACGATGTTTCTTGCCGATGTATCCTGAATCAGATTGAGAAGCGTGCTCATATTAAATGCGCTTGTGAGCTCAATGCAGTCTCTGGCTCCGGGAGTCGGATTTGGAGTATAAACGGCAAGTTCATTTGAACCCGGTTTTTTGAAAAGGTAAAGCCATGCCCCGAGATTGTTCGGGTCGGTTATACCTGTTGAAAGAGAGATATCCGTCTTGCCTGCGTCCGTTCCTTCAAACAGGACGTTTTTTCCGAAGATCAACACAAGCTTCGCGCTGGAAGTGTATTTCCTCTGCGCCTGGGCGTATGCCGAATCGAGTCTTTCCTTAGCCGTTATTTTATTGCT
>CAIKZJ010000062.1 GCA_903831845.1 uncultured Ignavibacteriota bacterium | reverse complement strand
TATCTTGATTTCAACGATGTTTACGATATACTGAATCATTATAAAATGCCGATTGTCGAGACGAGAATTTCGAGGAACGTTCAGCAGTCGATATACGACGCGAACAAGATAGGATTTCCTGTAGTTGCGAAAGTATTCGGCAGGGAGCTGGTGCATAAGTCGGACGTGGGAGGCGTTGCTCTTAACATACAGGATGAAGAGGAACTTATTAACGTCGAAAGCAGAATCATTGCCGGCCTTAAGGAAAAGGAAATTGACTCAAAGCTTGAAGGATTCATAATACAGCCGTTCACAAAAATTGAGGACGGTGTAGAGACAATACTCGGAGCGGTTAAAGACGCGAAAGCGGGACATCTTTTGATGTTCGGACTTGGAGGAATTTTCGTAGAGGTATTCAAGGACGTGAAATTCAGAATTGCGCCTTTAAAGGATACGGATGCAAAAGCGGTCGTTAAAGCAATTAAGAGCTATGAAATACTTAAAGGAGTAAGAGGAAAAAAATCCGTCGATATCGATTTCATAGAAGAGAACATACTGAAACTCTCACAGCTTGTAACTGATTTCCCGGAATTCACTGAAATCGACCTGAACCCGTTCGTGTTCTCGCCGAACAGGAATAAATCGAGAATACTCGACGCAAGAATTAAACTGAAATAGATTATTTGTCATTCCCGCGAAAAAGGGAATCCAATAAAAAAACCCGCCATAGGCGGGTTTTTTTATTATACTAAATTTCTTTTTACTTTACCAGCATCAGTTTCTTCGTTTCCGAAAAATCACCCGCGGTCATTTTATAGAAGTAGACGCCGCTCGTAAGATTGCTGCCGTCGAAATTAACTTCATAAGTACCTGCGTTTTTGTTTTCGTTCACGAGTCTTTTGACTTCTCTCCCGAGCAGGTCATAAACAATAATGCTGACGAACGCGCTCTTAGGAATTTCAAATCTGATAGTTGTGGAAGGATTGAACGGATTCGGATAATTCTGCGACAGCGAGAAATTATCGGGGAGTATTTCTCCGATTCCGTTAATGCCGATAGTTCCGCCTTCAATAAGAGTGAGATTCTGATTAACAGGGATGTTAGCGAATTTCTGCACCAGTCCGCTCTGCCATTTCACGATAACGGAATCGATGACAGCCGCCTGTTTAAGACCAAATTCAACAGGTAGCGAATTCATACCCTTGCCACCCGAGCCGCCTTCCACTTCGCGTATCTGCGTCACATCGCCCGTTTTAACAATTACCCTTGAGCCGATTGCGGAGCGGTTGGTATTCGTACCCTGAAGTTTAAGTATGAACCATTTGTAATTTGTTTCGCGGTTGTTTTTATAAAGCCTGTTCTCATAACCGTTATTATTAAGGTACAGGTCCAGGAATCCGTCGTTGTTATAGTCGCCCCAGGTAACGCAGCTGGAGTGTCTTGTATCGGCAGTTCCTGCCGTCGTGGCGATATTCGAGAAGATAGTGCCGTCGTTTCTGTACAGTTTATCCGGGGAATTAAGACCGCGGGCGAAATACAGGTCGAGGTCTCCGTCGTTGTCGATATCGGCCCAGCCGCAGGAGTATGCCGAAGAGCAGTCGGAGATGCCGAGACTGTCGGTAACTTCTGTGAAAGTGCCATTGCCGTTGTTTCTGTATACCTGCGAACAGAAATTATAATTTGCGAGAGCAAGGTCCATGTAGCCGTCGTTGTTGTAATCTCCCCATGCCGCTCCCCACGAGTAACTGAAAGTGATCAGTCCGGATGCCACGGAAACGTCTGTGAATGAACCGTCGCCGTTGTTCCTGTAAAGCACTCCCGTTCCAACTGCAGGCATCGTGGTCTGCGAGCCAAAGAATATGTCCAGGTCGCCGTCGTTGTCATAATCCGCAGATGAAATTGTCAGAGTCGAAAGGCTGTCTGTAAGTCCCGAAGGATACGCTATGTTTGTAAAATGCGTCAGGTCGAGATTCTTGAAAAAGTAATTGTAGTGATAAGGCACGCCGTCGTTCCCGAAAGCGAAATCAACCTTACCGTCTTTGTTGAAGTCAAGCCATGATGTAGACCCGCCCCATGACATGAGCGCCACGCCGGATGCAGCGGCATCGTCGATGAAGGACGTCCCGAGATTTTTATAGAGCACTATCGCCGTCTGCCAGTTTCCTACGACAATATCGGGATATCCGTCGTTATTATAGTCGGCGAACGAAGTTCCTCTGCCGGGGAATGAACTCGCCAGACCCCATGAAGAAGCCGATTCAGTAAACGTGCTTCCGCCGTTGTTGATGTAAAGTTTGTTTGTTGTATTGTTGTTCAGTACGTAAATATCAAGGAATCCGTCGTTATTCACGTCGATGAAAATGCAGCCCTGGGCAGCGCCGTTGTTGTTAACGCCAAGTGACGGAGCAACGTCAGTAAATGTCACCTGAGCGGAAATAACGGAAACAAATGCCAGAACAAAAAGAAGAGGTAATATTTTTTTTATCATAGCCGGGGAAATTTATTTGTTAATTTTATCCATATCGTACGGAAAAATCAAGACTTATATGAGTGCTG
>CAIKZJ010000061.1 GCA_903831845.1 uncultured Ignavibacteriota bacterium | reverse complement strand
TACATAGTACGAACCGCCCCACGGGTCGATAACCTTGCAGATTCCTGTCTCGTCCTGTAAATATAACTGCGTATTACGTGCAATACGAGCGGAAAAATCGGTAGGAAGCGCGATTGCTTCGTCAAGAGAATTCGTGTGCAATGACTGCGTGTGTCCAAGCGCCGCCGCCATGGCTTCCATGCATGTCCTTACGACGTTGTTGAACGGGTCCTGCTCCGTAAGGCTCCAGCCTGATGTCTGCGAGTGCGTTCTGAGAGCCATCGACTTTGAGTTTTTCGGATTGAACATCTTTATCAGTTTAGCCCAGATAACCCTTGCCGCGCGGAGTTTCGCCACTTCCATAAAGTAGTTCATGCCTTCAGCCCAGAAGAACGAAAGTCTCGGAGCGAATGTGTCTACGTCCATTCCCGCTTTTATTCCCGTTCTCACGTACTCGAGACCGTCAGCAAGCGTGTACGCCATTTCAAGATCTGCCGTAGCGCCTGCTTCCTGCATGTGGTAACCCGAAATGCTTATGCTGTTGAACTTCGGCATGTTCTGGGATGTGAACTTGAAGATGTCAGCGATGATTCTGATAGAAGGTTCCGGCGGATAAATGTAAGTATTACGCACCATGTATTCCTTCAGAATATCATTCTGAATGGTGCCTGTCAGCTGGTCCCACTTAACGCCCTGTTCTTCGGCTGCTACGATGTAGAATGCCAGAACGGGAAGAACCGCTCCGTTCATCGTCATAGAGACGGACATTTTATCCAGCGGAATGCCCGAGAATAAAATCTTCATGTCCTCTATAGAATCGATAGCAACGCCTGCTTTACCGACATCGCCGACAACCCTGTTGTGGTCCGAGTCATAGCCCCTGTGAGTCGCAAGGTCGAACGCAACTGAAAGTCCCATCTGTCCTGCCGCAAGATTCCTGCGGTAAAACGCGTTGCTTTCTTCAGCTGTCGAGAATCCCGCGTACTGCCTTACAGTCCAGGGTCTCTGAACGTACATCGTGGAATAAGGGCCCCTTAAGAACGGGGGAATACCCGCCACGTAATCGATATGCTCGAGATTGCCGGTATCGTCTTTCGTATACAGCGGTTTTACGTCTATCTGTTCCATCGTCTGCCAGATAAACTCGTCAACCGGTTTGCCTGTTTCTTCCACAAACTTCTTTTCCCAGTCTTTTTTCGTGACCTTCGCCGAAGATAAATCTAAATCTATTTTTGAAAAATCCGGTTTCATATATAATTATTCTACTTTAAATTCGTTAAGAGGTTTTTTAAAAGCGCGTATACGTCAGCGCCGAGATAAATGAAATCGTAAATGCCCGATTTCCTGTGCTGGTCAATCTGTTCTTTGGGGTATCCCGCAAGTATAACCTTCATGTTCTTCTTTACTGCTTTCAGTGATTTCATTAATGCGGGTACAAGTTCAGGATAAGTATCGTCAGTTGAACAGATTACGGAAATTTCCGCGCCTGTTTTTTCAGCTTCCGCCGCAGCTTCTTCAGGTGTGTCGAATCCCTTTGTGTAAACGACGTCGAAACCTCCGACTTCGAAGAATCCTCTGGAGAAATCTGCTCTTGCCTTGTGCTGCTTGACGGGACCCATCGTCGCGAGGAATATTTTCGGCAGATATCCGTTCTTTTCCCTGTATGAGTAAGCAAGGTCTCGCAGCTCCTCGAAAATTTCTGATGCGCGGTGTATGTTAAGGGTTTCTATGCTCACATCAGGGTCTTTTCTCGGAAGCGTTTTTCCGATTTCCCCGATTGTCGCGCCTTTTGTATACGCTTCGATTGCGAGTTCGACAGTCTTGTCCGAATTATTCGTTATTTTCTGAAGTATATCCAGTATTTCGGCGTGTTTCCCGGTGCTGCCTTCAACACGGATTTTCTTTATGTGCTCCGAACGCATTCTGTGCACGTCTTCGGCATTTCTGTCTTTCATGCCGGCTTTTTCTTCTTTCACGTTTGCGTACATGTTATTCCCGACGATTACATTTTTCCTTTTTGCAAAATCTTTCTTCCTGTCTTCGGCGGTTTTTGCAATTTCGTTCTGGGGTATGCTTTTCTTCAGAGCTTCGAGCATGCCGCCTTCTTTGTCCAGCGACTGCACTATCTCCCACGCTTTCTGCGCTATTGCTGCAGTCAGGGATTCGATGTAATATGAACCTCCCGCCGGGTCGATTACGCTGTTAAGATGTGATTCCTCTTTCAGTATTATCTGCGTATTTCTTGCAAGCCTTCTCGAAAATTCGTCCGGCGCGCCGAGTGATTCGTCGAAAGAACTTGCGTGCAGGCTGTTTACGCCTCCTGCTATCGCAGAAAATGTTTCAGTCGTCGTCCGAAGGAGATTAACGTATATGTCGTTTCGCGTCTGGTTGTAAAGCGAGCTCTTCCCGTGTATCGAAACCTGTTTCGATGTTTCCTCCCCGCCGTAAGCGCTTATTACATTCGCCCATAAAACTCTTGCCGCGCGGAGTTTCGCGACTTCCATGAAATAAAATGTCGAGATGCCGAATGTAAGATTGAACCTCGGCGCTATTTCGTCAATCTTCAGTCCTCTTTCAAGCATCTTGTTTATATAGTCAATTGCCGTGGAAATCACATACGCGAGTTCCTGCACAGCGCTGGCGCCCGCGTTCACGTAGTTCGCCCCGTTTACTCCGATTGTCTTAACGTCAAGATTGTTGCCGATGCACCAGCGTGTGATCTTGTTCATGTCGTCGAAAGCGGATTCAATATCGTACTGCGGCACACCGCATCGCAACAGGCAGGTATAAGGGTCGGCAAGAATGCAACCGTTTATTTTGTCTATTTTGTGCTTCTTAAGATAGGCCGCGAACATGGAGAAAAACGGAAGAGAATTGTCTGCAGCGTCCGCGAATATATGGTATTTTGAAATGTCAATATTCTTGAAAGCTTTTTCAATATCGCTGATACACGATAAAGACGTGCCGTCAAGCCCTACCTCATCTGCTTCCGCCATATCGGGATCGAGCGAATGAAGCGTCGCTTTGTCGGGTTTTATGTTGATAGAAGTCTGGCCTCTTTCGAGGTCATATTTTAACGCTTCGTTGAATTCTTCAGCGGTGGCGTAAGGGAGTTCCTGCGAAATGTACCAGTTGTTCTTCACGTGCCCGTCGGCTCTGCTTCCTCTCACGAAATTATCGAAGCCCGGAAAATTTTCGGTAAGGGGATTATTCTCAATATCGTTTTTAGTGTAAATCGGGTTAAGATCTATTCCTTCATAAGTTTTTGTGACGAGTTTTTTATCGAAGGGCAGACCTTTCAAATCTTTTTCGGCCGCTAATTTCCATTCATCATAAGACGTACCGGGAAAGTCTTTTTTGAGGTCGAGTTTATCAGAAAGTTTGCTCATTTGTAACTGATTGGTTTAAATAAATATGTATAAATATGGACAATTAAAGCATAAGATTAAATTCAAAAATTCGCTCCTTTTCAAGCAGAATCAAGAAACAATTTGACATTTCTTTCAAACGAATAAATCAATATTTTTAATAAAAATCATTATGATCATGAAATATTTATATGTCTTATTTGCGCTTTTTGTCCTCGTAGCAGGCTGTTCGTCTTCAAAGAGCGATGAGAGAAGAGAGCAGGATCTGAAGAATATCAGAAGGACTGTTGACAGCCTGAAAGTTGTTAAGGGAAGTATGGATAAATCTCTGGACAGCCTGAACTCTGTAAGCAGGAAGAAAGACCAGGAAATGAAGTCCCTTATGAACCAGCTGGATTCGCTGCAGAAGAACATGCAGGAGAACAAATAATCTTTTGCAATTAATAATTAGTAATTAATAATTAGTAAATTCAGAACATTAAAATTCAAATTAATATAATATGAAGTACTTATCTGTAATATTGCTTTCACTTTTTCTTTTGAGCGGCTGCACTAAGAGGAATGACGACGACGCAAGAAGGGAAGCCGTTAAAAAAAGCGCCGACAGCCTTAAAGCCGCGCAGGAAAGACTCGGCAGGTCGCTTGACAGCCTTGATAAGGAAAGCAGGCAGCAGGACGCGAAATTGAGGGAGATGTCAAAAGAGCTGGACTCGCTTAATAAGAGGATTCAGGAACAGAAAAAATAATCCGCAATTTTCAAACGTCAAACTTCAATCTCTTTGAGGAATTTTATCCCTTTCCCATCCGTTTTATATTATGAAAGAGGTAAAATTTAATGAACAAATTATTGATTCTTATGTCGGTTTTGCTGATTCTCGGCTGCTCGCGGACCGGAACAGTGAATACGGCATCAGTTAAAAACCAGCAAATGGACTCGACTAAAAAATACAATAAACTCACGCCGGAAGAGGAATATGTTATTATAAATAAAGGCACAGAAAGAGCCTTCACCGGAGAATATTACAATTTCAAAGGGAAAGGCTATTACGTTTGCAAAAGATGCGACGCGAAATTGTATAAGTCAGACGATAAATTCGATTCAGGATGCGGATGGCCGAGCTTTGACGACGAAATACCCGGCGCGGTGAAAAGAATACCCGATAAAGACGGTATGAGGACCGAAATCGTTTGCGCTAACTGCGGCGGCCACCTTGGACACGTTTTCCTCGGGGAAGGTTTCACTTCGAAGGATACAAGGCATTGCGTTAATTCAATATCGATTAAATTTATTCCATACGATAAAATGACAGAAACGAAAACAGATACAGCGTATTTCGCGGGTGGATGCTTCTGGGGTGTGCAGTATTTAATAATGAACGAACCCGGCGTTCTGAAAACCACTGTCGGATATATCGGCGGGCACAAGGATAACCCGACTTACAAGGAAGTATGCACAGGCACGACAGGCCACGCCGAAGCCATTGAAGTGGTGTTTGATCCCGCTAAGGTGACCTATGAAAAGCTTGCGAAACTGTTCTTCGAGATCCACGATTTCACACAGGTTAACAGGCAGGGGCCGGACGTGGGCGAACAGTACCGGTCAGGAGTTTTCTATCTGAACGACGGCCAGAAGAAAACAGCAGAAGACATTGTAAAGGTCTTGAGCGATAAGGGCTATAAAGTCGCAACTGAAATTACGAAGGCGAATAAATTCTGGAAAGCGGAAGACTATCATCAGGATTACTATAATGTGACGGGCAAGAAACCTTACTGCCACGTGTACAGAAAAATCTTCGATTGACTTCTTTACAGGACACAGAAAGAGCCGATAGAACAGATTTACACAGATAGAGCTTTTTCTTTATTTAGACTACACACAGAAAGAGCCGATAGAACAGATTTACACAGATAGAGCTTTTTCTTTATTTAGACTACACACAGAAAGAGCTGATTGAACAGATTGACACAGATCAGTGCAGCAGGAATAATTTATTTCACTTTAATAGCAACGAAGGTTATATCGTCGTTTACCGGAGCGTCGTTCCTGAAGTTGTCAACGTCAGCAAGTATTTCGTTCTTGATTGTCTCCGTGCCCGAGGACGAAAGTTCGATAAGCTTTTTCTCAAGCCTTTCCACAGTGTACAAATCCCTGTTGCCGTTCATTGCCTCCGAAAGCCCGTCGGAATACATAAAGTAGAGGTCGTTTTTCAGAATATCTTTTTCAACTTCATCTATGTTGTCCGTGAAGAGTCCGTTCTTCTCAAGTCCGATACCGATGCCCTTTGAATATATCCTGTCCGATTTGTTATCTCTCAGCAGAAGCATGGGGGAGTGTCCTGCGCGTGCGACCCTGACTTTATTCCTGTCGAGGTTGAACACGGCGATAAGGACAGTAACGAAAGAAAACTTGTCCATCTGGTCGAATATCTGCTTGTTTATTTCTATGAGTATGTCTTTCGGAGATTCAAAAACGTTCGCCGCAAATTGTATCATCGCCTGAACCTGCGACATGTAAAGCGCCGCCGGTATTCCTTTGTCGGATACGTCCGCGATAGCAACGAGTATTTTGTTTTCGCTGAGCCTGATTATATCGTAAAAGTCACCGCCAATGTTCTCTGCAGGTCTGTAAAATCCGCAGATCTCAAGGTGCGGATGAAGTTCGCACGTCTTTGGAAGAAGGCTGTTCTGTATCCTTGCCGCTATGTTAACTTCCTCTTCGTACTTAAGCTTGTCCGCCTGCTCTTTCTGAAGTCTCGAGTTTTCAAGACATATAGCGCTCTGCGACGCGAATGATTTCAGAAGGTCGATGTCTTCGTCCGAAAATGCCTTGCCCGATTTCTTCTCGCCGAAATTAAGCGTGCCGAGAAGCTCGTCTTTCAGATATATAGGAATCAGAAGTTTTATGCTTTTTTCCTTAAGAAGGTTCTCTTCGTCTTCCGTGAGGCTCATTTCGCTTATCTTAAGCGCGTTTACGATTACTGGTTCCGTGCTGGTTCCTATTATCTTTTTTAATATAACGTCTATGTTTTTGTCCGGGCTTAAGTCCAGCGCCTTTATGTATTTCGAGCTGAATACCCTTAATATAAACGATGATATGCCGACTGTGTCGCGCAGGAAGTCGCGTATGCTGATGACAAGATCTTCGATATTGTTTATGTACGAGGTCTCTTTTGTGAAATTGAGAAGGGCCTTTCTGTAATTGTACCTTTCACGGTAAAACTGCCTGTCAATGAAATCCTTCGCGTGCCTGTTCACAAAATCGAATGAAAACGTGAATATGATTATGAATGTAATTATAAGAAGCTGGTTATTGTTTTTGAAAACTTCCTTGAAATAGGAATTCATAAGGTAGACAAGAACAAGATACACTGATATAATAATAATCGTGACTATACCGAAAACAAGACTCTTCTTTACAATAGATTCAGTGTCCAGAATCCTGTATTTGATGATTGAAAACCCGAATGATATCGGAATCGCGAGTATCAGCGCGTTTGGTATGAGATACAACGGATTGATGAGGAAATACGGGTCCTTATTTATTATTGAAAATGCCAGGGAATAAGTTATGCCGATGCCGCCTAAAAGGAATCCCTTGCTGATTATTGAAAGTGATTTCTTGAGGCCCGGGTCAGTTATTTTTCTGTATGAACGCCTGAAGAATATTGTTCCTATTATGAAATAGGTTACAGGAATAATCCTCACGAGGTATGTTGTAATATAGCTCTGAATACCCGACGATTTGGACGTGAAAACAAACGTCAAAGGAATGAGAACCAGCAAATACAATATCCACAGGAAAAGTTTTCTTCTCCTGAAATTGTACTTGATAGGGTACGTCATGAAAAAATGAATGTAAAGCGGCGGAATCAGAACCATTGCCAGCGCGTATATCCGGTTCATCAGCATGTAGAGGAAGGAAGAAAAACTTGCTGCGTTGTCTATCCTCACGGAACCGGCGGGGTTTATTCCCGAATACAGAATCAATCCTATTGAAGCCGAGCAGGAGAAGAAAAAGAAAAGCCGTGACGTAAGTTCTTTCGGTCTGGAATACCCCACAATAGTTCCTACAAAGAGGAAAGCCAGTCCGACCACCCAGAATATAAGAAAACTGATGCTTACGAACTTATAAACCCATATGTCGATATCCATCATCACGCCGTTACGTATAATCGAATACGTCACGAACATGTTGCTGTACTTGTTGAGAATATCCATCGCGGATTCCGTCGTGGTAAATGTCCTGCCGTTGATCGCAACGAGTAGGTCCCCGTCCTTAAGACCGGCCTGGTCCGCAACTCCGCCCGGAATTATCTGAGTTATTTTCAGTATTGCCCCGGTATCCGCGGTGTCTACTACAATCCACAGGCAGTCGTCTGTCGTCATCCTGCGTGAGAACAGGTTGTTTTCGAATGAGATTACGTTAAGAATAAGACAACCGAATGCGAAGAGAATCAATAAGAATCTCAGATTGCTTTCCTGTATTTTTTCTATAAATCTCATACTGATTTTAATACGTTTTTACCACCACTAAAGTTATATCGTCGTGCTGCTCGGCGTCTTCCGAGAACGATATTACCTCGTTGATAAGGTTAGAACTAAGCTCGGCCGGGGACATCTTTTTATGCTGTTTTATGATGTTTATGAGCCTTTCCATGCCGAATTCCTCCCTTTGCCGGTTCATTGCTTCATTAAGCCCGTCGGTATAGAAAAAGAGAAGATTGTCCTTTCCGAAGTCTATTTCATGCTCATCAAGTGAATTCCTGAAAAGTTCGTCCCTGTCGAGTCCGAGCCCTATACCTCTCGTGTTCAGCAGCTCGATGCTTCCGTTTCTCGCATGTATAGCCGGGTTATGCCCTGCGCGGATGAACCTTACCTTGTTTGTGCTCATATCGAAAAGACCGAGCGAAACCGTTACAAATGATTTTTTCTCGAATCTCTCGTAAACCTGCTTGTTGACCTCGATCATAATGTCCCTGGGGTTCCTGAAAACCTTTGCCGCGAATCTTATAAGCGCCTGCACTTTTGCCATATACAGCGCTGCAGGAAGACCTTTGCCTGAAACATCCGCGATAACCACAAGAACTTTATCGTCGTCGATTTTTATCACATCGTAAAAATCGCCTCCGATAATTCTCGCCGGTTTTGAAACGCAGGAGATTTCAAGATTGTCGAACCTGAACGAATTAACAGGAAGCAAACCCTCCTGAATGTTCTTTGCGATCTTAAGTTCTTCTTCTATAAGGTTCTTCTTGTATTCTTCTATTCTTAACCTGGAATTTTCAAGCGCGATCGATATGTTTGAACACACAGTCTTCAGAAGGTCAATGTCTTCTTCAGAATACGGAGTGTTGCCCGGCTTATTGCTCATCAGAAGCGCGCCGGCAAGCTCGTTTTTTACAGTGACCGGCAACGCTATCGCAAAGCCGCTCTTCCTTACGATGTCAACCTGTTCGGCCGGAACCTGCAAGTCTCTTAAAAACTGCTCCTGCAAATACTGCGGCTCCAGACCTTTCCTGAACAAGAGTTTCAGAAATACGAGATTTTTTATTGCGTCGTTTTCTCCCGAATTGTATGTCCTGTACCTGCCGTCTGAAAGCACCAGCGCGACATTCTTAACTCCCATGTTCTTTCCGAGCATTTCTGACAGCTTTGTGCAGACTTCTTCGATGCTGTTAAGAAGAGGCATTTCGTTTGAAAAATCAAGCAGCGATTTTCTGTAATTGTACCGGGATTTGTAAAACTTCCTGTCGACGAAAACTTTTATAAGTTTAGTTATATAACTGAATGAAAATATTACGAGAATAATTATTATTACTGTTATCAGCTGTTTGTTCTTCAGATTGTACGATTCGAACAGGTTGTCTATCATCGTGATGAGCATCATATATCCTGCTATCGTAACTGCCGTAACTATTCCGAACACTATACCTCTTTTTACAAAAAACTCCGTATCGAGTATCTTGTATTTGTATATCGACCATCCGAATGATATAGGTATCGCAAGCACCAGTAAAATCGGGAATCTCGAAACCGGGTTCATGTTAAAAGTGCTGAGCAGCGTCGGGAAAATTACATAATAATAGAACAGTCCGATAAATCCTATCGTGACCCCGACAAGAAGTATCCTTAAAGGCTTTTTCTCTTCCCTCTCTTTTATCTTGATGTAAGATTTGAGGAACAGAATAAGGCTCGCGCCGATAAAAAGCAGAGGATAATACGTGAACAGCACGTCGATAAGACGCATATCGGACATGTGCAGGTAAATTGTCTGGAAGAATGCCGGCGTGTTTATCAGCAGCGCCAGGGCATAAACCAAGAAAATCTTTAACTTTCTTTTCCTGAAACCGTACAGCAGCGGATATACGGAGAAAAAATGGAATATCAGAGGGTATATGAAAATACTCGCGATGAAATAGCTTGTCATAAGGTAGTCTATCTTCCCGATATAATACCATACTCCGCCGTAAATAAGAAAACCCTGTGAGGCTGCCGCGGATAAGAGGAAGAAGATTTCAGACGAAAGTTCTTTGGGCTTCGATATCCCGACGAAGAATCCGTTGAAAAGGAATCCGAATCCGAGCAATACGAATATGTAAAATATCAGATGGAAATACCTGTGAACGTTAACCTGCAGGTTCATCGGCACGCCGTCGCGTATGATGTAATAAGTAGCCGGTGAATCCTTCTGTATGCCGCTCAAAATGTTCTGAAAATCAGGAAGCGTGGGCACTTCAACGCCGTTTACTGCTATTATCAGATCACCTGTTTTAAGACCCGCTTTTTCCGCAGAACCGTTGCTGAATACCTGCTGCACCTGTACCACGGGCTTTGAATCGATAAATGACTGTATCTTGATGCTGTCGTCGATCGTCAGCCTGTTTGTGAAAAGGGAATAAAAAACCGGAATGCCTCCGGCAATAAGGCAATATAGTGTAATGAGGACTATGAAGAACCTCAGAGTCGTATCGCTGTATTTGCTTAGAAATTTCAAATTTCCCTTTATTTACGTTACGGAAAAAACAAACAATTGTTTTATCAAAAATGTCAGATATCGTATCCTATGGAGAAATAAAATGTATATGGGCCCCATATAAAACTGCCCGGCTTAAAGCCTTTTGTTGTGTAGAATGTCCGCCCTGTCGAAAAACTCGCCTTTCCGATTGGAGTGTCGAATAAAGCAGCAAATCCCAAACCGTGCCTTAAGTCCTTAAACCTTATATCCTCGGAGTTTTCCCATATTCTTCCGAGGTCGTACCGGAAAGATACATATGTATCGAAGAATATTTTCACCGGAAGAAGGTACCGGTATTCGAGTGAAGCGAGAAGTATCTGCCTTCCGAGAAGCTGGTCTTCTACCATACCGTAGAAAGAATTTTCGCCGCCAAGCGAAAACAGCTCATAGTCAGGGGTTGTCTTATCTGCGAAACCGAATATGAATTTCGGTTTAAGAACATGACCGTAATGTATCGGTATGCTGTGAGTCAGGTCGAATGAGAATTTAGAGTATGTAACCCCGCCGGTAAGGCTGTTTCTTGCTGATTCGTAATTGTAATTCACGACTGTGCCGGATGTCGCAAACGGGAACTTGTCTTCCGTGTCAATCCGTCCTCCGAGCTTCAGTTTGAAAAGCTTGAGGTCGTTTATCTGCGGTATTGTTCCCTGGAGCTGGGACCTGGATACGTTTTCAAGACTAAGCTGCGCAAACAGGGTTCCGAATTTTTCTATCTGCGTGCCCACCTTAAAACTTCCTCCGTAATGTATATTTCTGTATTCGCCTGTCTGCTGTCTGTCGAACTTCCCGTTCTCGTCGTCGGGGATTTCGATATAATCGTAGAAATTCTGAAATTTGTAATAAGCCGATAAATTGTATGTAAGCGGCGTTCCGAAAAACTTGTTTGAAAGCAGCTCGATTTTGTATTCCCGGTCTCTAAGCCCGCCTTTTATAACTGCCCCTATCTCATTCCCGGTGCCGAAGAGGTTCTCGTTCCTGACAGAAAGATATCCCTGCAGTTTCCTTTCGTTGTCCGCCCTGAAAGAAAAATACAGGTTCCTTGAGCTCTTTTCCACAAGATAAATGTCCAGGACTGGTTTTGATTTGACGTATCTTACAGCCATGCTTGTCTGCTGAAACAGGTTTGTGCCG
>CAIKZJ010000060.1 GCA_903831845.1 uncultured Ignavibacteriota bacterium | reverse complement strand
TCGTCCCTCCTCTGTTCGACATAGCCTCGATTGAATTAATTAGCAGCGAAATTATCGCCTGCTGTATCTTCTGCGGATTGCACGTTATCATCAGAGAGTTCAGGTCGTAATTCTTTTTCAGCTTTATATTGTGAATTTCGAGATGATGATTAATAAGCACGGCGCATTTCTCCACTATGTCCACTAGATCGCTGCTTGTGTACTGATCCTCGCTTCTGTGCGAGAAGAGCAGCAGGTCTTTCACTATGTTTCCGCACCTGGACGATTCGTCAATAATCAGAGTTAGGTAATTGTTGATCTTCTCGATTGCCGGGTCCTCTTCACGGCCTTTCAGTTTTTTCGAGATCAGCTTGCTGTATGTGAGTATACCTTCAAGCGGGTTGTTCAGCTCGTGAGCAACAGTAGCTGAAAGCTTGCCCAGCGATGCAAGCTTCTCCATCTGGACAACCTGCTCGTAAATGTTCTTAAGCTCCTTCGTCTTTTCCTCAACCTTTACGTTCAGGTTTTCGGACCAGTCTTTTATTTCGTTGTATGCCTGCGCAAGCTGGCGCGACATTTCATTGAATTCCCGCGCGATCTCCCCGAGCTCGCTTCTTGAACGCACAAGAATGCGGTAGTTCCAGTTTCCTTTTCCGAGTTCGGTTATACCTTTCTGAAGGTTCTTTAAAGGTTTGTTTACAAGGTAAAGTATGAAAAGACCGGCGAACCCGGACATTATTACGGTTATAATGAATGAGGAATAAATCGTGTACTTCTGATTTTCTATCACGGTGTTCTCGGCATCCTTCATCGAAACCATCACGTCAAGAACACCGAGAAGCTTGTTCCTTGAATTGTGAGCATGGCAGTCGGATGTGTAACAGTCCTTGTCATTTTTTATCGGATTGACCAGGCCGAGAATCTTTTCCTTGCTTTCCGACTCGAAAATCCTGATGCTGTCCCTTGGCGAGGCTACATACTGCCTTGATGACTTGTCGTGGCAGACTATGCAGGCTTCCGCGTCCATGTCAACAGTCTTGTTCAGCTCGGTTGAATCCGTGGAATACGAAATTACGCCCTGCTTGTTGTAAATGCGTATCCTTTTCACTCCCTGCTCATTACTGATTGCCTTAATTGTTTCGTAAATATCCTCGCGCTTGTTGTGAAGCATGCTGTACCTTGTGGAGTATTTTATCAGGTCGCTTAGATTGTATGCCGTCTGCATGTAAAGCCGCGTGATGTCTTTCTGCAGGTTGTGAACCATGAAGTAAGTGTGAATCGAAAGAAACCCTACCAATAAAATGAGAGTGGAAAAGAAAAGTTTAAAACTCAATTTGTTGAGGAAACGGGGTTTCATTTGAATCTTATAGTTTATATTAACTTACCCAAGAACGCCGTGACTTTCAATTTAATAATTAATGCACCGGCGGACCGGTGCATTAATATGCAATGGTATTAGGTAGCAGATATTAAACTTTGAGGAACAATTCTTCGAAATCTTTTATGCTCTTCGCGTCTGTGTATGAAACCGCTCCTTCGACAATGTTGCCTCCGTCGTACATCGTCGCTCCCGCCAGTTCGGACGGCTCCACGCTGTAAATAAGCAGGTCTTTCAGGCGTTTGAATTCGCTCTTTATCCATTTATGAGCCTGCAGAGAGGGGATGAGACCCGCAAGGTTTTCCTTGAAATTAAGCGGTTTAAGGGACAGACACCACGAATTCGGGTCCTTCACCTGATTCTCCTGATTAATTCCAGTTACTATGCCGTCCACAGGCGAACGGAATTTTATGTTTACGTTATTAACCGTGCCTTCGAAAATTGCGTCGCCCTTCGTGATCTTAGTGCCGGGTTCGGCGAAGTTCTTCAAAGTCACGTTTCCGAGCGCGTTAAGAACAAAACCGTCGAGTCCGATATTTATTTTGTCTTCGTTTTCCTTTTTTACCCAGGTATGGCCTTTTGAATAGTAGAAATCGTCAGGAAGTATCGTGTCCCTGAGGTTGAATACCTGCAATGCCTGCGCATGCTCTCTGTTGTATGCTTTGCTGGTCTTTCTGTTGAAGATTAATACATCAATAAGAACCAGGACTATGAACGTTGTTATTACTAATAATGCTACCATGATATACCTCGTATTTTATAGTTTGTTTTGTTTACTAATATATATCCAATTAACGTGCCGAAAAGTAGAAATTCAAAATGCTGAATTATAATCTAAAATCGAGGTTTTTTACCCCAACGAATCGTTCAAAAAATATACGACTGTAAGTAAATTATACGTTATTATTTCAATTTGTCT
>CAIKZJ010000059.1 GCA_903831845.1 uncultured Ignavibacteriota bacterium | reverse complement strand
ATTTCCGCCTGCTCTTTGTATTTCGCTCTCGTTACGTCCGATTCGTCGAGCAGTTCCGTGTTGCCCGTGGTCTTTATTATCAGCAGGTTCCTGTAATGGTCCGTTATTCCGTTGTAGTATGTTATTATGTCGAGCCCGTTCTCTTCAAGTTTGTTGAAGTAAGGTATGATATCCTTGAGCCCGTCCTGCGCGATGAACTTTGCGGTTTCAAAATAAATGTCCTTGTCGGGCAGGTTAAGGAATTCTTTCAATGATTTGAAATCAATGTCCTCGCCGCAGAACGAGACCGCCATGTCGAAAACGCCCAGCGCGTCGCGAAGCGCGCCGTCGCCGAGTTTCGAAATAAGAAACAGCGACTCGTCGTCAATCTTAACCTTCTGCTCTTTCGCCACGAACTTCAACTGTTCCGATATTTCCTGTATCTTCAGTCTGTGCAGCGCGAAACGCTGGCAGCGGCTCGTGATTGTCGCGGGTATCTTCTCCGGATTGGTTGTAGCGAGAATGAATATCAGGTATTCAGGCGGCTCTTCGAGAATCTTAAGAAGCGCGTTGAAAGCCTGTATAGTGAGCATGTGAACTTCGTCGACTATGAAAAACTTGTATGTGGCTTTAATCGGAAAATATTTTGCGGCGTCCTGTATCGCGCGCACGTCGTCGATGCCCCTGTTTGAAGCGGCGTCGAGTTCGAACACGTCGGGATGAACCCCGCGCGTTATCTCGTCGCAGTTCTCGCACTTGTTGCAGGGCTCGCCGCCTTTGGCGTTCTGACAGTTGATTGCCTTCGCGAAAATCCTCGCAAGCGTCGTCTTACCTACGCCGCGCGGTCCGCTGAAAAGATATGAGTGCGCTATCTTCTTGTTCAGTATGGCGTTCCTCAGCGTGGTCGAAACGAAATCCTGCGAGACGACCTCGCTGAATTTCTGCGGCCTGAATTTTAACGCTGATACTTTAAACTTTGGTTCGGGCATATAATAATATAGTCTATTTCTTCTTAAAACTGATTTTCCTGCTTCCGAAAACGTGAACGATTCCCTCTTCAACCTTCGTCACGGGAATTATCTCAAGTTTAGAAGTTATGTCTTTCGGAATTTCAATCAAATTCTTTTCGTTGTCCCCCGGGATTATCACCCTCTTTATTCCGCTCCTTACCGCGGCAAGAAGTTTTTCGTTGAGACCGCCTATCGGAAGCACATTTCCTCTTAACGTGATTTCCCCCGTCATCGCGATGTCCGCCTTTACGGAGGTTTTCGTTATCGCCGAGAGCATTCCCATTATCATCGTGATTCCAGCGGACGGTCCGTCTTTGGGTATTGCGCCTTCGGGGACGTGTATGTGTATTTCCTTGTCCTTGAAAAATGTTTCGGGAATACCGAACTGCTTCGAGTTCGATTTGATGTATGAAAGGCCCGCTATTGCTGATTCCTTCATCACGTCACCGAGTTTTCCCGTAAGGGTAATTTTTCCCGTGCCTTTCATCACTGTGACTTCGATCGTGAGTATATCGCCTCCGAGCGATGTCCACGCCAGTCCGTATACAGAACCTATCTTCGCCTTGTCGTCTTTCTTCGTGTCGATGTCCTCGAACTTAGGCACGCCGAGATATTTCTCGACAAGCGCGGGCGTTACGTTCACTTTCTTTTTCCTGTTGCCGTTTGTGAGTTTGTCCTTCGCGACTTTGCGTATGATAGAAGTCAGTTCCCTTTCGAGATTTCTTACTCCGGCTTCCCTCGTGTACTCGCGTATCACTTTCTGAATCGATTCGTCGGAGAATTTAACTTCATCTCCGTCAAGTCCGTGTTCCGTAAGTTCTTTCGGGAGAATGTGTCTCTGGGCGATTTTGATTTTCTCGAAATCGAGGTACGACCTCATCTCGATTATTTCCATCCTGTCCTGAAGCGCCAGCGGAATGTTGTACTGCACGTTCGCCGTCGTTATGAAAAGAACGTTCGACAGGTCGTAATCTATGTCGAGATAGTGGTCGTTGAACGTGTTGTTCTGCTCGGGGTCAAGAACTTCAAGCATCGCCGACGCGGGGTCGCCGCGGAAGTCATTGCCCATCTTGTCGATTTCGTCTATTAGTATCACGGGATTCGACGTTCCCGCTTTCTTCATAGCCTGTATAATCCTGCCGGGCATAGAGCCGATATACGTTCTCCTGTGTCCGCGTATTTCAGCTTCGTCCTTCACGCCGCCGACGGAAAGTCTTGCGAACTTTCTGTTCAAAGCGCGCGCTATGGATTTTCCGAGAGAAGTCTTTCCGACTCCCGGAGGCCCGACGAAGCATAAAATCTGGCCTTTCGGCGGTTTGGTTATGTTCTTGTCCTTGAGAAGTTTCAGTACCGCGAGAAGCTCGAGTATTCTTTCCTTCGGTTTTTCAAGTCCGTAGTGGTCCTCGTCGAGTATCTTCTTCGCGTTGTTAAGGTCGAAGTTATCTTCCGTGAACTTGTTCCACGGAACCGACGTCATCCATTCGAGATAGTTTCTCGAAACGCTGAAGTCGGGCGACATCGGAGAGGTTTTCTTTATCTTTTCAAATTCCTCCATCGCCTTTTCTCTGACGGCGTCAGGCATTCCGCATTCGTCTATCGCCTTCTTCAGTTTCATCAGGTCCGGGTCGAGCGTGTCGTTGTCGCCGAGTTCGTCCTGAAGTATCTTAATCTGTTCCTGAACTATGAACTTTCTCTGGTTCTTCTGCATCGACGCCTGTACCTTCGCGTCAATTTCACGCTCTATGTTGAGCACCTGAAGTTCGCGCGCCATCACGGCTATGATTTCGAAATACTTCGTGTACAACGTGTCGGATTCGAGTATGTTCTGTTTCGATTCTATGTCGACGTTTATGTTTGAAGCCAT
>CAIKZJ010000058.1 GCA_903831845.1 uncultured Ignavibacteriota bacterium | reverse complement strand
GACTATCAGATCGAGGAATCCGTGCTCGAGCAGGAATTCCGAACGCTGGAATCCTTTCGTCTGGTCCTTGGCGGTCGCCTGTTTTATAACGCGCGGTCCGGCGAATCCGTTAAGCGCGTTCGGTTCGGCGTTGTTAAGATCGCCCTGCATAGCGTATGAAGCGCTCGCTCCGCCCGTAGTAGGGTTTGTAATTATCGAAATATAAGGGACTTTCTCTTCTGCAAGTTTGGCAAGCCTCGCCGATATCTTCGCAAGCTGCATCAGTGAAATGCCGCCTTCCATCATCCTCGCGCCGCCGCTCGATGAGATTATAAATAAAGGAGCTTTTGTCTTTATGCTCTTGTCTACCGCCCTGCATATCTTTTCTCCTACTACGCTTCCCATGCTGCCGCCGATGAAACTGAAATCCATGCTGGCAATTACGCAGGGAAGAGAATTTATCTCGCCCGTGCCCCATCTTATGGCATCGTGAAGTTCCGTCTTTCTTATTGTCTCGTCTATTCTCTTGTCGTAAGGTTTTGTATCTGTGAACTTAAGCGGGTCGACAGATTTCATTTTCTTGTCATATTCCTTGAATGTCCCTTCGTCGAACAGGAGATTGAAATACTCCGTGCTGCCTATCCTGAAATGGAATCCGCATTTTATGCATGTATACGAATTTCCTTCCCACTGTTTCTTGTGCATCATTTCGCCGCATTCGTCGCATTTCACCCACATTCCGTCGGGTACGTCCTGCTTCGGCGTATCGGTTGTAATATTCTTTTCGCTTCTTTTAAACCAGGCCATTGTCGTAATTTTAGTTTTTAAAAATTGCCGTATCTGAGAACGCGCGCGGCATTCTCGGATACGTCATTTGTGTCCGAACATGTTCTTCATGTAGAAAGGCTCGCTTGTCCTGAAATCGCTTACCCTTCCCTCGTTCACCGCTTTGACGGTCATTTCATGCATCACCGGCAGTCCTGAATCAGCCGAGATATCTGTTACATCAATATTCGCGGGAATGTCTTTTCCCGGATGCTCGTTTATCAGATACGTCCCGCCGCCGTCGAGTTCAGCCGCATTAACGATTTTATAATCCGAAATTCTTTCTAATTCATCGCCGGCAAGTCTGTATTCCGCTGCGTAATACTCGCCGCTGCCCGAATACGTGTAGATGAGAGGTGTAATGATTTTTCCCCCCGCGTTCTTCTTGAACTTACCCGCTACAATGTCGAGAGTAACAAGCTCGACTAATTTCGCCTTACCAGCAAAACAGATCCCCTTTGCTATCGCGGAACCGACCCTGATTCCGGTAAAAGAGCCCGGACCGTTCGATAGTCCGATATAATCCACTTCGCTTAAAGAACACCCTGCCGAGTCGAACGCGGTCTTCATAACATGAACCAGACTGTCCGCATTTTCACCCGGTTTCAGGTCATTCAATATAATAAAATCGCCATTCTTGTTATAGGCAAATTCGATTTTTTTAAATGCGCAGTCTATCAGTAAAATATTCAATTTTTAATGATTTATTTCAATTTCCCGCTCATTTTCGCCTTTCCCGTAAGAAAATTTCACTTTTTTGACGGGTTTACCGAGGTACTTCTCCGCCAGTTCAGGCCACTCTATGAGACATATTGAATTTTCTGTAATATATTCCTCAAAACCCAATGTTCCAAGCTCACCCGGAGATGTCAGACGGTAAAGGTCAAAATGATATATCTTCAGTTCTTTGTTCCTGTATTTTCCGGAATACTCGTTGACTATTATGAAAGTCGGACTGTTAACCACCTCATTCACTCCGAATCCGCTGCAGATTCCTTTAACAAACTGTGTCTTGCCCGTTCCGAGATCGCCGTCAAGTCCGATAACATCTCCCGGCTCCAGTTCTTTGGAAAACAGTTCACCCTGTTTAAAAGTATCTTCAGCGGATTTTGAGAATATTCTCATCCCTTGCTCTCCAGCATAGCTACGGGCAGTATCATTTCTTCCATCGAAATTCCCCCGTGCTGGAACGTGTCGTTATAGTAGTTAAGGAATTTGTGATAATCCGTAGGATACACGAAATAAAAATCTTCCTTCGCGATTATGTAATTCACCATACCGTTCCTAAGCGGAAGTTTGTAATCGAGAGGATTCTTAATGAATATCGCGTTCCTCGACTCCGCCCTGACGTTTCTTCCGTATTTGTACCGGAGGTTTGTCGCCGATTCCTTATCGCCCATCGCCTTCACGCCGTGCAGACAGCGTATGCTGCCGTGGTCGGTCGTGATTATAATTTTCACGTCCGATTTGGTCGAGAGCTGTCTCATCATTCCGAAGAAGGACGAATGCTCGAACCATGATTCCGTAAGCGACCTGTAAGCGGATTCGTCGGGCGCGATTTCCTTGAGTATCGCGTTATCGCTTCTCGAATGCGCTATCATATCGACGAAGTTTATTACTATCGCGTTCAGCTGGTTGTTGCAGAACGAAAGTATCTTACTTTCTATTCCCCTGCTGAAATCGGAGTCCATTATTTTCGTGTAGCGCAGTTCGTTGCGAAGCTTTATTTTTCTTCTTTCAAGAAGTTTCTGGAGAAATTCCTTCTCGTAATTGTTCTTCGAATTCTCGTCGTCACCCGTTTTCCACAGGTCGGGATAGTGCTTTTCGATTTCCGAAGGAAAGAGTCCCGCGAATATGGCGTTCCTGCAGTACGGCGTCGCCGTGGGCAGAAGCGAGTAATAGTAATCCTTGCTTATGCGGAAATAATTTTCAAGATACCTTTCCATAACGAGCCACTGGTCGAGACGCATGCAGTCGACGACTATTAGAAAAACGGATTTATACTTGTCGAGGTCGGGAATGACGTACTTGTCGACAATGCTGTTAGATAGCGCCGGAGCTGTTCCGGGATCGTTAAGCCAGTCACGGTAATTCTTCTCGACAAACTTGGAAAACTCCACATTGCACTCGCGTCTCTGGTCGATTGCCGTCTGCTTAAGACCAAGCTCCGGATGCTCGTCAAGCTCAAGCTCCCAGTTCGTCATCTTTGTGTGAATATTGATCCACTCGTCCCACGAAAGGTCGTTCATAAGGGACATTGAGATCTGGTTGAACTCCTGTATATAGTCT
>CAIKZJ010000057.1 GCA_903831845.1 uncultured Ignavibacteriota bacterium | reverse complement strand
TGCTGTATATACCATCCCGAAGGCGGGCTGTCCCCGCGGAACGTGGTGGCGAGGAACAAAAGGCATAACTCAAGAAGTATTAGTTTTTTCATAACCGTAGTATAGGATAATTCAGTTCAGAACTTTTTTGTTACCGGTTTTCTTAATATAGAAAAATCCGGTTCAATGTTAAATATGAAAGGAGGATGCATTGAAAATCCCTTCGTTTTTCCACATCTCGCCGTACACCTGCGGGTTCGCGTAAAGCGGAGATGACAAGGGCGGGAGTGCGTTCGGAGATGACAAACCATATTAATCCAGGCCGCTGCCGGGAGGACAAACAAAAAGTATTATTCGCTTAATGAACATTTTTGTTCTTTAGAATTTCTCTAAAAATCTTTGCTTATTATCCGCGACGGCAAACAAGGAAATTAATTCACACGGTATGACAATCGGGTTATTGCCTTTTAAAACTGCCCGCCTTTATGCCCGGCGCCAGATATCTCCGCCAGAATCTTGTTAGCGATGTGAACTCGAAGAATCTGTTTATGAATTTTATTTTCAGTACGAAAGAGAATATCCTGTAGCCGATTACGAGAAATACAAACACCGCCACCCAGTTGACGACGCGTATGAAAATATCCTGAAGTATTCCTCCGTCGTTTTCAAGTCCAAGTAAATTAATAACCGAGGCAATTACGGGGATTAGCGAATACAGGTACATCATCGGCACGATGAACGAATGCGCTGTCTGAATTGACTTGCTCGGGCATATGCCGATGCATCTCATGCAGCTTTCGCATGTATATTTCCAGAACGGGCGGTTATTGACGAGCATTAGTGAATTCGTCGGGCATCTTTCTATGCAGAGCCGGCAATCGTTGCAGTCAGCGGAGGCATAGAACGATTTCGCGAACATATATCTGCCGCAGAAATAATAACCGATTGTTATGGGAGCCACAGCGATATCGAGAGGCATGTATACGAAAAACTTATAGCTGAACGCGCGGCCTTTTTCGAAAAGTCGTTCCGCAAACCTGAATATCTCCTTTTTTCTTCTGTCTGCAATATCTTTGACCGCCGAATCGGTGAGGCCGGGGTGCATAGAAACCCAGTTCGATGGCATATCGTACGGAAGAGAGCCTTTTATCTTATATCCTTTAAGAAGCAGGAACAGCATGGGCAGGAGCTGCGCCAGACCGCTGATTCCCGGGAAATAAATCTTTTTGAATTTAAGCCCGCCGCGGGTATTAAGAATGAGCACGTCAGATTTTCCGCGCGGGAATTTCGCAACGTACTTCAGCATGAGCGGAGCAGCGTTGAAACCGTGCGTAGGAAAACAAAATGCAATGAGAGTATTGCCGCTGATTTCCGGAGGCGTAACTTTTTCGAACCTTTCGATAGAGTGAAGTGTCGCGCGCATCCCGTACTCTACGGCTTTTTCAGCAAGCCATTCCGCGGCGCGGAGGGCATTGCCCGTGCCGGAGAAATAATAAATAACGAGAGAATCGTAAACGGACTTTCTGCCGCTGTTTGTATTCATAATTTTATTTTACAGCCGCCCTAATAAACAGTAAAAACAAAATCGGGTGGATTTGTTTTTGTAATACGGTTATTGTTACGGTATATCGTATCCTGAACGTGCCATTTGCCGGATTTGGTAAAATTCACGGAACCCGTGTACCTGCCGCCGCCTTTCCATACGGGATTCACGTTACCCGTGGAAGTTTCTCCGCCGATGAAATAGTAAGTCTTCAGTATCATTACGGCTGAATCGACCTCGAAAAAATTCTTATCGTCGTTAGTCCGGTGAAGCATCAGCGAAAACGTATTCGAGCCAGACGAAACGCTGACGGGTTTAATCAGAGTGAGGCAGTAAGTATTGCCTCCGTTAACATCGTCCCAGTAACTCAGCTGCCTGCCTTCGGCCGTGCTTACCTGAAAGTAAACCGAATCGGCAAATAATGAATCGTTATAGTTATAATCGGCAAACCAGAAAGAAGAGGAGTCGGAAATCATAGTAAAGCAGACGTAGCCTGTGAACAAGCCGTAATCCTGATTATACGGGTATCTTTCGGACACGGGTGAAGAATGACCGGGGCCGCCGAGCGAGTGGTACATTTCGGGGCGGTATTTCACATAACCCGTTTTCTTCTCCGTACCGCGGACGAATACTTTAAACCCAATATCGTTATAACCGTAATGCATCACGGTTCCATCCGCGCTATATACTTCAAACTTCAGCGAATCGCGCTCCACGGTAAATATCTTCGTGAACGCAAGTTCGTTGCCTGAACCGGACGACACAGAGTCGTCGAGGTGGCAGGAAAAAAGCGCCGCGGCAAACAACAGCGGCAGTATGTAAAATAATTTTTTCATTTACGGAAAATATATTTTTACGGTTTTTTTTACAACACAATTAAAGAACGGGGTGTTTTTTCTGCCACAGATTCTCACGGATTGCCACAGATTTCATATTATTAGTTTCTAATCCGTTTTAATCTGTGTTAATCCGTGGCATGATATATTATTTCATGTTTTTTTCTGCCACAGATTCTCACGGATTGCCACAGATTTCATATTATTATTTCTAATCCGTTTTAATCTGTGTTAATCCGTGGCATGATATATTATTTCATGTTTTTTTTCTGCCACAGATTATAAATATGATTTTCTCTGTGGAGCTCTGTGACTTCTCTGTGTCTCTCCGTGTAACTTTCCCTGTTTTTCAACCGGCTACATTTTATAATGATTGTTTTTGTAAGGTTTCTACATATTCTTTTACGGTCAAAAACATTAATTTTTGAAGATGAGAATTTCGCTAATAATATCCGTTTACAAAAAGATACGCGAACTTGAACTTTTGCTGACGGCGCTGAAACAGCAGACAGAGAAGAATTTCGACGTTATAATAGCTGACGACGGCTCTGGCGATGAAATGAAGAATTTTGTGAGCGGATTCTCAAATGAATGCGGTTACGGAATATCTTACATAACGCAGGAAGACAAAGGTTTCAGGAAGAACAAAATTCTCAATGAAGCGGTTGTTTATTCAAAGAACGATTATCTTGTTTTTCTCGACGGCGACTGCATTCCGCACAGAAATTTCATCAAAGCGCATTACGCGAACGCGGAAGAGAACACCGTGCTGACCGGCAGGCGGGTTCATCTTAGCAAAAAAATTTCAGAATCGCTGAACAAGGATTTTATAATTTCCGGTTCTTTCAACGGACTTTCCCGGAAGGCTTTCATAAACTCTTTCGGCATCAGGGACATAACCACAACTGCGGAAGAAGGATTCATAATCAGGAGCGGATTAATCAGGAAACTTACTTCGGCAAGGAACAGCCACATAGTCGGCTGCAATTTTTCCGTATGGAAACCGATGCTGCTGAAGATTAACGGGTTCGACGAAAACTACAACGGAGCCGGGATCGGCGAAGACACGGATATTGAGCACAGGCTCGGCCTTACGGGAGCAAAATTCAAATCTGTGAGAAATCTTGCGGTTGTTTATCACATGCACCATTCAAAGACAAAGGAATCGGACGCGAACTACGATTACTTCCACAACAACGTCAAACTGAAGAACGAATTTTTCTGCGCGAACGGAATTACGAAGAAGTCTGCGGATTAAAGATACTTCAAGACTTTTTCATAAGCAGCGGACACGGAAATTTCGTTTATATCCATTGAGGACGACTCAAGCATTTCACCTTTCCTGAAAAACGGGCCCCATTCGGAAGCATCGTCCTTATAGAAGAATGCAGCGGTAGGAGTGCCGCAGTATGAAGCGAGGTGCATTATTCCCGTATTGTTCGTCACCAATAGATCGAGCCGGCTAAGAACCGCAGCGGTTTCAAACAATGAGATGCCTGACATCATGCAGTACTTAACGCCGTTTTCATCGAGAGCGGCACGGAGCCTGCCGGTAATATCGCCGTCTATAACGCCTGACGAAATAAGAATATACGGATTACTGCTTTCGTATATTTTTTTTATAAGCTCAATGTAGTTATGCAAGTTCCACGTATTGATTTTCTGTCCTGCGCCGGGATGGAAGCCGACGACCTTTCTGTTTTTGTCTTTAAAGTTCGAAGACATGAACAAATCCGCAAAACGTCTGTCCTCTTCCGGCAGTTCAATCCTCATTTTACCGGCTTCATCGTCAGTCATAACGCAGCCCAGCGAGCGGGCGGAATCCAGAAAACGCGACACCTGATGGACCCTGTTTTTTTTCCAGTCGTATTCAGGTTTTACATCAAGAAAGAACTTAAGCCTGTTTTTCTCCCCGTCCATACGTCCGACGCCCGCTTTCAGACTTCCTTTTGCAAGAAGCGCTATTACGTAAGACGTGTAAGACATTCTAATCGAAGAAGGAACCAGGACTATATCATATTTTTTTCCGCGAAGCGATTTAATGAAATTAAAAAGAACTCCGTACGATTCCCTGCTGTAGATAATAATTTCGTCGAGGTAAGGATTCAGTTTTTTCAGGTCGACTGCGTAATTCGTCGGGCATCCGACGAGAGTAATTCTAGAATCGGTATATTTTTCTTTAAGGGCTTTATACATCGGCAGAGTGCAGATAGTATCTCCCAGCTGGTTGCTTTGCGGCCGTATTACGAGAATTTCAGTCATCGGGAATAAAAATAAACGGATAAATAAAAATTAAACAGTCTTAAACGGAGGGACAGGTTATTGTTTCTTCCGCAGGATGAAGTTTACATTATCGACGGTAAAGCCGTCCTCGCTTTGTTTTATTTCGACAAAAGCAGAACCGGAATCCGTATCAAGCGCCCGCCCGTTCAGCTCATCGGCTGAAGGATAGACCTTATAAACACCCGGAGGCACGTTATCGAAAATGAATTCGCCGTCGGAGAATGTACGTGTTTCGTATTTTGTCTTCCCGTCTGCGGATTCAAGAATAATCTTAAGCATTGAAACCGGTTTAGTTCCGTGTTCGGCAGTGAATAACGCGTTACCGTTCACAGTGCCGGCGGCGAATACCGGAACGGGAACGACCTTGAACCTGTTCGGATCTATTTCAACGCCGTAAGTTTTGTACTTCGGCCTGTAGAGGGGGTTATCGAAAGAAACCGGCGACACTTCGAGGCGGTAGGACGAGTAAGGGTCGAGGTCGGTATATCTGTATTCGCCCTGCGACTTCAGAAGTTTGCCTGAGTTAATCCTCGTGTCGAACTCCGTTTTTAATATTTTTTCGCTGCCGTCGGGATACCCGTTGCCGTTCAAATCAAGGAACGGCACGAGCGAGAGTCCGCCGCGGGACACCATGTTCTGGTTATCGAAGAAAAAATTCTTTCTGTACTGGTCGAATCCCAGAGAGCCGTAGAGCGACTGCTGGAAGTCCCAGCCGGAGCGGGCGGAGGAATATCCGGCATT
>CAIKZJ010000056.1 GCA_903831845.1 uncultured Ignavibacteriota bacterium | reverse complement strand
CCTCTTGCGATGAATACTTCAACAAACATTACTTTCATAGGACTTACCACAAAAATATATTTTAATTTCTAAAAAAGTACAGACACACAGGTTTTCTTAAATTGCCCCTGCCTTAAGGCAGGGGATTAATAAATTCTTATAATCCGGCTTTAGCCGAAACAAATTCAGGAATTATTTCGAATCAGCTTTCGTTCTTACTGAAAAAAGACATGAAGAATACAAAATATTTTGTTATCGCATTATTCTTTTTATTCTCAATTAATTCAATTGCGCAGATTAAAACCGAACTGGTAACATACAGCGACGGCGACGTAACTCTCGAAGGATACATTGCCTACGATGAATCCGTAAAAGATAAAATGCCTGCTGTTATTATAATCCACGACTGGATGGGCGTCGGGTCATTCGTGAAGGAAAAAGCAGAAGCAATCGCGAAACTCGGTTATGTCGGGTTCGCGGCGGATATATACGGAAAAGACAACCGCCCGAAGGATTCTCAGGAAGCGGGTAAACTCGCGGGAATGTTCAAGAACGACAGGGCGCTTATGAGAAAACGCGTCAATCTCGCATTGGAAGAAATCAAAAAGAAAAGTATCGTTAACCCGGATAAGATAGCTGTAATGGGATACTGCTTCGGAGGAACCGTTGCTCTTGAACTTTCAAGAAGCGGTGCGGACGTGAAAGGCGCTGTCTCCTTTCACGGCGGACTCGATACTCCGACGCCTCAGGATGCGAAAAACATAAAAGGAAAAGTCCTTGTCCTTCACGGCGGCGATGACCCGTTTGTTCCGCGCGAACAGGTTGCTGCATTTGAAAAGGAAATGAAAGACGCCGGCGTCGATTATCAGCTGTTTATTTACAGCGGAGCAGTGCACAGTTTCACGAACCCTGCTGCCGGAAATGACAACTCAAAAGGCGCGGCCTACAACGAGAAAGCCGATAAACGCTCCTGGGAAGCAATGAAAACTTTTTTCAAAGAAATATTTTGATATAAAAAAGCCCCGCAAACACGGGGCATTTTTATGAATTCCCGCTTTCGCGGGAATGACAAAATGTGTTCTATCTTCCGATTAAAGTTCTCTTTCCGCGCACTTCTTCTTCAGCTGCGAAAGATGCCATGTGATGTTGATTTCCTTCGGACATACTTCAACGCAGTTGAATATAGTATGGCAGCGCCAGAGACCGTCTGGCGTGTCGACAACGTCAAGCCTTTCCGACTGCGCGTCGTCGCGGCTGTCGAATACGAACCTGTAAGCCTTCAGCATCGCCGCGGGCCCGAGATACGCGTCGTTCGACCAGAGCGACGGACATGAAGCCGAGCAAGCTCCGCAGAGAATGCAGTTTACCGCTTCGTCAATCAGCGCCCTGTCTTCCTGACTCTGGTATCTTTCCTTCACCGGCGGCTGTTCCTTCGAAATCAGATAAGGTTTTACAACCTCGTATTTAGCGAAGAAACCGTCCATGTCGACTATGAGGTCTTTAATTATCGGCAGCGAAGGAAGCGGGTCTATCTTTATGTATTTTTTCTTGAAGTCTTTTACAAGCACCTGGCATGCAAGCATGTTCTTTCCGTTTATCATCATAGCGTCGGAACCGCATATCCCGTGCGAGCACGACCTTCTGTAGGCAAGGCCGCCGTCGATGTCCCATTTGACTTTATCAAGACAGTCGAGTATCCTGAATGTCGGGTCAACATCAATCTCGTATTCTTTCCTGTAGGGCTTTTCGTCCTTTTCAGGGTCAAATCTTTTTATTGATAATGTAACTTTCATTAGTATTTCCTCTCCTGTGGTTGATATTTATTAATGACTACGGGTTTATATTTTAGTTCGAT
>CAIKZJ010000055.1 GCA_903831845.1 uncultured Ignavibacteriota bacterium | reverse complement strand
CGAAGAATTTTTATAGAATATTTATCAATCTTAATAATCTCACCGTTCTCAGGGATCCTTCCCAATTGAGATATGATAAAGCCTGCAACAGTCTCATAGTCCCCCTCCGGAAAATCGAGATTGTCCTGACTTCTGACGGGCAGCGAAAAGTTGAGGAGCGGTTCCTGTAAGTGGTTGGAATATAAGGACTTACATTTTTTGCATTTTAGAAAAACCGCACTAACGATTAATTTGGGGTATGTTATCAATAAGAAAAGTAAAAACAAAGTCTGGTTCGACAGCCATTCAGGTGGTTGTTTATGAAGGGAAAAAATCTAAAATAATAAAACACATCGGGAGTGGTAAAGACAACGCAGAGATATCCATACTGAGAGAAAAAGCCGAAGAATTCATCAGTGAATATTCCGGTCAGTTATCACTTTTTAATAAACCAAATCAGAATATTTTGTTTGTTGATAGAGCGAAAACTATCGGTGTAACCCATCAATTTGCAAGAAGGTTTTTATTATGCTGCGCACAAGAATGTGAATTGTCGGATATAGATGGATTGCTCTTAGACTTATCAATTATGCGTCTGCTATTTCCCGCATCAAAACTTAAAACGATATGGATGCTCTCAAAATATTTCGGTATTGAGTATTCACAGCGTATTTATAGAAAAATCCCACAACTTATTCAATTCAAAACAAAGATACAGCAGAGAGCGTATCAGCTTGCCGTCAAGAAATTCAGTGAGCAATTCTATTTTGTCTTGTATGATGTTACCACACTCTATTTCGAAACATTTAAGTCCGACGAACTTCGTATTCCGGGATTTTCAAAAGATAACAAACCGCAACAGCCACAAGTAGTAATTGGATTGCTTGTGACACAGTCCGGATTCCCAATATCATACGAGGTCTTTCCAGGGAACACTTTCGAGGGAAAGACAATGCTTCCAATTTTAGAAGAATTTATAAGCTGTCATAAAAACACAAAACCGGTAGTGGTTGCCGATGCAGCTATGCTCTCTGAAGAGAGATTAAGTGAACTCAAGGAGAAAAAAATCTCATACATAGTTGGGGCCAGATTAGCTAACAGCAACCTAGAACTTATAAGGAAAATCCATTATAATATGAATGGAATTGACGGAGCTATTTGCCGGATTCCATCAACAACACACGGAGATTTAGTTTGTGATTTTTCAGCTAAACGCTACAAGAAACAATTAAATGATTTAAATAAACAAGTAAAGAAGGCTGAAGACTGCGTTGCTAAAAAAGAAAGCGGGAAAACGGCAAAGTTTGTCAAGAGATTATCTAAAGAGCAACTCGAAGTCAACAATACATTAATCGAAAAACACAAACTCCTCTTAGGAATAAAGGGTTACTGCACAAATATACCGGAATCGGAATTATCTAATCAAGATGTTATAGCTCGTTATCACAACCTCTGGAGAATTGAGCAGTCTTTCCGTATGAGCAAGAGTGATTTGCAGACACGACCGATTTTTCATCATAAAGAGGAGGCGATCCGTTCTCATATTCTAATTTGCTTTACTGCGTTGATTATGGAGAAATATTTGGAACTGACTACCAAAATGGCGTTGCCGAGAATAAGGGATTTAATATGGGATATTACCGAAACTCACATTCAAGATGATTTAACGAAGAAAGTCTTTTCTTTTTCTACCCCAACGGACGAAATATGGGATAGTCCGCTTGCCGATTTAATTTTGGCCTGGAAGATCTTACCGCACTAACTGTCAGAAGTCAGGAATGATATGCTAGCAGCGGGGAATCTTGAATTCTCACCGGATGCATATGGATTTTGGGAGAAATAAGGGGTTCGTGCTTTAAGGGTGAAGAGTTAAGAGAGAAGAGTGAAGAGTTTTTTT
>CAIKZJ010000054.1 GCA_903831845.1 uncultured Ignavibacteriota bacterium | reverse complement strand
CGAGGTACGAAGAATTCCCCGGTTCCTTGTTCACCGCTTTCTTAATCATGTCGAGCGCCTTGTTCAGGTTTTCGCCGCGCTGCGAAAGATTGTAAGCGTAGTTGTTGAGAATCAGAGCGTTGTCCGGGTCAACTTTCAGCGCTCTTTCGTATGCGTCGTTCGATTCTTTGTACTGTTTGTTGCTGTTGTAGGCGAGCGCCAGCGATGAAAGAATGCTCAATTCGTTCGGGTTGAGTTCTGCCGCTTTCTCATAATACCTGATCGACACAGGAAGGTCGCCGAGCCTCTGCATTATGAGCGCGTACGTGTAGTTCATCCTGAAATCGTTAGGAGCGAGTTCGAGTCCTTTTTCGACGACGGGTTTTGCATTGTCGTATTTTTCGAGAGTGAAAAGGGCATATCCTATCTGAATGTATGCGTCAGAAACCGTATCCGCGTAATTTATTCCCTTGAGAAATTTTGCCGCCGCGTCTTCGTTCTTCTTGTTCTGAATATCGATCTGACCGAGATAATAATACGGCGCCCAGTTTTCGGGATTCGTTTCGTTTAGGTACCTGAATATGTATTCCACGACTTCGGAAGTCTTAGGGTCCTGCGAGATATTGCTGAAGTAAAGTTCACCCAGTTGTATTTTCTCTCCGAGAGTTAGGGTTTTCTTTCCGATTACTTTCGCAAACTCCTCAAATCCCTTTTCAATCTCGTTCTTGCGGAAATATATTTTCACGATCTCCGCCTGTGTCTGTTTGTCGGAAGGGTTCAGGGCGGCGAGTCTTTCATATATGATTTTCGCGTCGTCTTCCTTTCCGAGTTTCGTGTACATCGAGGCGAGGTCGAACAGAAGGGCGGAATTGAACGGGTCGAGTTTCAGCATGTACGAAAGCGTCTCGGCGCATTTCGGATAATTCTGCCTTGAGAAATAAATGTCGAACATTCTCTTCAGCACGTCGGTATCGAAACCGTAAACGTCAGTCAGTTTCTCATATACTTCAACGGCCTTATCCTGGTTTTTGAGTTCCTGATAAGAGCGGGCGAGAGAGTAGAGGACAAAAATATTTTCCGGTTCTGCTTTGAGGATTTCTTCGTAAAGTCCGACAGCCAGGTCTACCTTGCCCGTTCCGTAATAAATATTCGCTTTAAGTGTTTTATATTCGGTATTGTCGGGGCTTAGTTTCAGTGCGTTGTTGATTTCGATAAGGGCGTCCTGAAGCTTGCCTGTGCGCAGATTAACGTTGGCAATCGCGAAGTAAATTCCTGGCGATTTATCCCTTTTAAGGGCTGTCCTGTAATTTTCAAGCGCGGATTTGTAGTCTTCCCGCAGTTCGGCCGATTTGCCGGCAATGAAAAGAGATACGGCTTCCTCATCCCTGAATCCTGTGCTGTCCTGCGCAAAAATATTCACCGGAATAAGGAACACAAATAAGAGCAATATTGTATTGATATTACGGGACATCCAATAAAAATATGCTTACGGCAACTAATTCTAAAGGTAAAAATTTGAGTTATAATTTTGACGTATAAAACTTATATTTAGCCATAACAATTACACGATGAACGCAGAAACGATAATTTTTTTCATAGCAGGGCTTGCAGCCGTAGTGACGGCGATAATAATGATTACGAGGAAAAATCCGGTTATAAGCGCGATTTTCCTCATTTTGAATTTCTTTACAGTGGCGGTTGTATATTTGCTGCTTAAAGCCCAGTTTATTGCTATTATACAGGTTCTTGTGTATATGGGCGCGATTATGGTGCTTTTCCTCTTTGTTATAATGCTTCTTAACCTCCGGGAAGAGAATAAACATCCCGAGGAATTCTCATATAAGAAAATCACTTCGATACTACTTTCGATAATGCTTTTTGCGCTTCTCGGACTAACAGTGTTTTTCGGGTTCCAGATGAAGGAAATGAGCGCAAATGCGGAGAAAATGGGCACAGCCGAATCGCTCGGTAAACTCCTGTTCACGACTTATTCATACCACGTTATAGCGGCCGGTATGCTGCTTCTTATGGCGGTTATCGGCGCGGTCATGCTCGCTAAGAAAAAATTTGAATAATAAAAGGGAGAATATTTCTACAAGTAACCCCCCAAGGGGGTAAAAATAATGCTTGATTTTAACCGTTTTTATGACAAATTTTTACGTGTGAAAGCCTAAAAATAAAATCAATTATCATTTAATATGAAAAAGACACTGGCAGTAATATCGCTGCTGTTAATTTCGTTCCTGTTCAGTTCCTGCGGTTCGCTCACCTATATCAATGATTACTGGCAGAAACCGGATTACAAGGGCAGGAAATACAGCAAAATCCTTGTGTGGGTGCTTGCAAAGGAAAGCTCATTCTCGAGAAGGGTGATAGAAGACAAGGTTGTCAGCGACCTTAAGTCCGCAGGGGTGTCCGCGATACCTTCTTACGATAAGTTCTCCTCGGATCTGCTCGAGGGGCAGTCTGAATACGATGAAAAAGTTAAAGAAGAAAAACTGATGAACACTGTAAAGTCGACGGGCGCGGACGGGGTATTGATACTTGCTGTAAAGGACATAAAGAAATACAAGAGCTATTCGCCCGGATATTACGGGTATCCCTTTTACAATTACTACTATTCCAATTATGAAAGCGTGTTCGGCACGGGGTATTACACGATTAACTCGGATGTGTTCATAGAGAGCGGTCTGATAGACCTGAACATGAACCAGCTTGTTTATTCTTTGATGTCGGAGACGGTGAATCCGAGGTCTGTAAAGGATTTCGCTGAATCGTTCTCGAAGAAAATTATCGGAACGATGGTCGAGCAGGGGATTGTGTTAAAGTAACGGAGTAATGGAAATGAAAAAGCCGGAATTTGATTCCGGCTTTTTCATTTGGGTTTAAATAAACTAGATAGTGTCGAAGCCCGTGTATTTCCTCAATGCTTCGGGCACGGTAATGTTCCCGTCTTTCGTCTGGTTGGCCTCGAGAAGAGCGACCATCAGCCTTGAAGTCGCCAGCCCGCTGCCGTTCAGTATGTGAACCAGTTCG
>CAIKZJ010000053.1 GCA_903831845.1 uncultured Ignavibacteriota bacterium | reverse complement strand
GGAAGACATACATTAATCTTTTGGGAATAGCTCTGGGGAAAAAATGAACGGCGTAAAGAAAATACTGGTTTTTAAGCTTTGCTGCTTCGGGGATATCGTTTTCATCACCCCCGCGATAAAATCGCTGCGCCTGAATTTTCCGGATGCGGAAATAGTTTTGATTTCCTCCTCGTGGATCAAAAACCTGTTCCCGCTAATAGAGGACACCGACAGGCTGATAGTTTACGATCCGCCTTCCGATACGGAAAGTTTTATCGGAAAGACTCAAAGCGCTCTAAAGCTCGTTAAAATGCTGCGCAGAGAGAAATTCGATCTCGTCTTTCTCGGCCACAGGAACAACATGTTCGGCAGGATTCTTCGTTTGGCAGGTATAAAATACAGGCTTGGTTTCAGCGAGACAAAGCACATGAACATAACGGCTCCTTTCAGAGCCGGGATTCACGAAAACTCAAGATATCTCGAAATTCTTTCAGGCAACAACCTTAAAACCGCTTCGCCTGTATCGGTTCTGAAAAAGGAAGCGGACAAAAACGGGCTGAAAAAATCACAAGGCCTTGAAAAATACAAAAAGATTATCGGACTCTTTCCTTTCGGCGGCGTAAATCCCGGAACCAGAATGACAGTGAAGAGATGGGATCTGGATAAGTTCTTACAACTCGCGCAAAAGATTTCCGTAACACAGGATACGGGCGTCGTTATGTTCGAAGGCAGGGAGGCAGACGAAAAATTCGGCAGCGGTGTTGTGATTCCTGCAAACTGCGAGGTCAGAAAAATTGATTTCGGGGTCATACCTGTGTGCGACGTGTTCGTTTCTGCGGATACGGGGCCTTTGCACATTGCGGCCGCGCTCGGAGTGCCGACAGTCGGATTGTTCGGTCCTTCCGACCCCGGGCTCGTCGCGCCGCCTGATGAAAGCGGTATTCATGCGTATATAAGAAAAGATCTGCCGTGCAGCCCATGTTATACTCCTTCGACGGCTATCGACAGGAGCAATCGCGTATACTGGAAAGGCAGCGATTTCGTCTGCAGGCTCGGGACGGGCGAGTGCATGAAAGGAATCTCTGTGGATGACGTTTACGGAGAAATAAAAACAATTTTAAACAAAACAAAATGAAACGGTATGGTATAATGGGCGGCAGCTTCAATCCGCCCCACGTAGGTCATTCTATTCTCGCCGAAAACGTGCGCGAGCAGCTGTTTCTCGACAAGATTGTTTTCATTCCCTCGGGAAAACACGCGCTCAAGGACGGCGATACTCTCGTTTCGCCCGAACACAGGCTGGCTATGGCGAACATTGCCTTCGGAGACGACCCCAATTTCGAGGTCTCGGATATCGAAATAGCGAAAGCGAAAGAGGGAGTTACGAATTATACCGTCGATACATTAATGGCGCTTTATGACAGGTACAAGAACGATTTTATAAAACTATACCTGATAATCGGAATCGACAACCTCATTGAATTCCCGAAATGGAAAAATCCCGATAAACTGTTCGCTCTTTCGGAAGTTATCGTCATGAACCGTCCCGGTTATCTCGTACAGGATGTCAGCGACGAATTTGCACGGAAAGCAAGGTATCTGAGCGTTCCGATGCTTGATATTTCATCCACCGACATAAGAAAAAGAATTAAATCCGGAAAATCCGTAAAATATCTCCTGGATGAAAAAGTCGGTAATTACATAAAAGAAAACGGATTGTATAAATAATTACTTTATTAATTCTATCTTTGCTATTTTAGATAAATAAAATTTCAGTCATGGACGAGAACATTCAAACCAATCCCGGACAAAATATCCCCGAACAGGAACCGCTTGAGCAATTGTCTGTATCAGACGCCCTTACGGGAGTATTCACGAGTCCCGGCGAAACATTCGAAACCATCGTAAAGACCCCGAAGAAAACATACTGGGTGATTCCCGTGATAATTTCTATAGTTGTCGGAATCGTGCTTACATTTCTTTTTTTCAGGGATGAGCAGCTGTTGTCCGGCATAATGGATAAACAGAAAGCGGCTCTTGAGCAGCGGATGGAAGAACAGGTGAAGAGCGGCAAGATGTCGAAAGAACAGGCCAAAGTGGCTATCGAGCAGGCGGAGAAATTCATGGACCCTAAAGGGGTTTTCTTTCAGGTTATAGGTTACGGCGGCGCCATAGTAGCTCCTTTCCTTATTCTGTTCGTTCTCAGTCTTGTTTATCTCATAGTGCTTAAAATTATGAAGGCTGACTTTGAGTTCACTAATCTGCTCAACGTTGTAGGATTATCTTTAATGGTAACCATTGTCGGCGGAATAGTCGGTCTTGTATTGTCAATCATAATAGGCGAAATGTCGACTTTAAGCCTCGGACTTGTTCTTAAGGATTCGGTTGTCGGGTTTAAACTTCACGAACTGCTTAACAAGATTGATGTATTCACAGTGTGGTTTTACTTCCTGGTAGCCGTCGGTCTTTCCAAGGTCTCGAGGATTACATCCGGCAAGGCGTACGGCATAGTTTACGGAATCTGGGCTTTGTGGCTGATCGTGACCACGGGCGTCTCTTTCATATTCGGATAATACTAAGAAGTTTTTTTAACGGCATTCACCGTAATTCTTCGCGGTGATGCCGTTTTATTTTATAAGCGCGGCTTTTTTAATTTCCCTGAAGTTTCCCGATTCAAGCACGTAGAAATATATTCCCGAAGCCTGCGATGAAGCGTTCCAGACGTATTCGTACGTTCCCGGAGCAAGATTCCTGTTCACAAGCGATTCGATTTCCTTTCCTGAAATATCATAAACTTTGAGGCTGACGGGTCCGTTGCGCGGAAGAGCAAACCGGATTCTGGTGCTCGCGTTGAACGGATTGGGATAATTCGGCAGTAATGAAAATCTATCGGGTATTTCGGATGAAATGTTTTCTATGCCTATGGTCCTTACACGGAATCTGAATACTACCGACCAGTCGCTTGTTCCTTTCGTGTTGGTCGCGTTCAGTCTCCAGAAATATCTTGTATTGAAATTAAGAACGCCCTGCCGAAGGAGTAAAGACGCGTTAGTAAGGACCGTATCATAAATAATGCTGCCTGTGATAAAGGTGGAATCATTTGCTATCTGAAGCCTGTAAGTCGAAGCATACACATTGCTGTCCCAGAGAAACGACGGTGTAACGGGTATGTTTGTTGCATTGTTAACCGGCAGCAGAGGCAGCGGTACGGTTGGAGCGCTGAGATACACCCAGAACGCGTTGTCTTTGTAGTAAATGTTGTTGTACTGGTCTGCAACTATGCATTTGTGCCAGCCGAGCGAAGCCTGACCGTCGACAAAAAGAACGGCGTTTAAGGTCGTGTCGTTAACTATTACTACGCTGTTGTTTACTGTCCCGACTCCGAGACTGTCGAAATTAACGACCCAGTACGGGGAAAGAGTAAATTCCGTGCCTGTGCTGTGAACAACTATCGAAAAAGAAACTCCCTGTGAACCGGTATCGGGCACGACAGACTGGACATACGGCAGCGGCTGCGAGTATGCGCAAATCGAAAAAATTAAAAATATTGCAGATAAGTAAAGAGACTTCATAGCCCGTTTTTTACATAGTAATTTTTAATCTCAAGAAATACAATATAATTTTTGATGAATTCAGGTTCAGTTATGCGGCTGCCGATATTCGTGAGAAGTTTTTTCGCTTCGTCGTGCATTTTTTCATTAGCGTAAACGGCCAGCAGATTTATCTGCGGTTCGAAAAAACCGGGAAATATTTCAGCGGTTTTTCTGTACAATGTTATGGCTTCCTGAACATGTCCGGTCTTGTACAGCGCAGATGCTTTGTTGCTCATCACAGCCGGAAAGTAAGGCATAAGAGAAGAGGCCCTGTCGAAATTTCTAAGCGCATTTCCGTAATCCTTTAACTCGAAATATGACGTTCCCGCGTAATAGCTTAAGGGCATCCGGTTCCGGTCGGCCGGATAAATAATGTCGTTTATTCCGGAGAGCTTTTCCAGCGCGCCTCTGTAATCGTTCCTGAATTTCATCTGAATAGCCTGTTCGTAATCCCGTTCGTAAACAAATCTCGTGATCATCAGAACTACCGCGGCTGATATTATAATAACAGAAGTAATTAAAACAATAAAATCACGCTTAGTTGGTTTTGCATCTTTTCCTGAATTGAATGCATATGATAGGCAGAACACAAATACAAGCAATGCGAATATATTCTCGTAAGTGAAATTGAACATTGATGTCACCGCGGGACATAAAGCGGCAAGAAGCAGCGGCAGTCCGGAAATATCTGCGAATGACTTTCTGAACAGCAGCGCTATTCCCGTTGCCGCAAGCAATAAATAAAAAATGCCCGCAATTCCGTATTCGCTTAAAAAACGAAGGTAATCGTTGTGAGGATTCAGGGCTGAATTCATGTCGATGTTGCCGTCAGTGTAAACGGCGCCGTTGTATTTCGGATAAGTTCCCGGCCACATTCCTGTTCCGATACCGGTGAAAGGTTTTTCCGAGAACATTTTCAAAGAAGCGTTCCAGAAATCAAGTCGGGCTTTGTTCGTCGAACTGCCGAAATCAAATGCGCCCGTTACAGTCTTAGAAATGCTGTCCCTGTCCGGCGGTTGATTGTAGGGGGATATAAGCGGTACGCCGGAGGAAACAATAAGTAACAATAAATATAAAATTATGCGTCGCGCGGTTACTCCCGCTTTCTTCGTTTTATCCGTTCCGGATTTTAAAAAGAGAAAAACGGTAATTGCAAGAATGCATAAGATAACCGCAGCGTAAGCTGTTTTCACACGCAGCAGCGAAAGATATGCGGACGATAGGAAAACTATTGCTCCGCTGACCGCGCTTTTTGTCCTGTTACCGTGTGTGATAAAGAATACGGCGGAAAAGAATGCGAAAATGCATGCCGCGGCATCAGCTTCAAATACCCTGTCACCGAGAATGCCCGTCAGCCTCAATCCCGGATTACTGAAAGAACGGAAAAAACCGTAAACAATCAGAACGAACGCGGATGCTGCCAGGACGTTGAAAAAAACATTGTAAACTTTTCCGGGATATTTTCTGTGAAGAAATGAAAATATGAAAAATGCAGATGAAAGGAACAGGGCGTAAATTATTTCATCCGCCCTTTTGAATGTGAACGAATAATACGCGAGCAGCAGGAGAAAAACTGTATAGAATAATGAAACCGTGTATTTCAGGATTCTTTCAGACATTTAGATGTACGCCGCGTTTATTGACAAATAATTTCACTAAATATTAATGTTTATTAATGTAAATTTCACAACCTGTACAAATTAATATCAATAGTATTAAGAATAAAGATATCAATATAATATTCTCCGGTTTCGGCATATTATCGCTTCTGCAGGTATTCAACATTCTGATTCCGCTCGTCTCTGTTCCGTATGCGGTCAGGGTGATAGGAGCCGAATATTTCGGACTCATCAATTTCGCGTCTGCATTCGCGGGGTTCTTTATAATTGTCAGCGACTACGGATTTAATTTTACGGCGAACAGGGATATTGCGAAAAACAGAAACGATACCGTTAAATGCAGCGAGATATACAACTCCGTTCTTGTGTCCAAGATTTTTCTTCTTCTGCTGTCTTCCATGATTTTCATAATCTGCATTTTCGTCTTCGGAAACGTATTTACGGACAAGCCTGTATTTATTATAAGCCTCGGCACTCTTGCCGGAACAGCGCTTTTTCCGCACTGGTTTTTCAAGGGAATGGAAAAGATGTATTACATAGCGCTGCCGGGAATCATTATACGCACTGTCGCAACCGTGCTTGTGTTCGCCGTCGTCAGAGAAAGGGCGGATTACATCATATACGCGCTGCTTATAAACGGAAGCAGCCTGTTACTCGGGTTTGCCGGCATATTGATAGTGAATATAAAATTCAAATATAAGTTTTATTTTCCGCCTTTCAATACTCTTAAAAGAAATTTCGTTGAGGGGCTTGAAGTGTTTTATTCGATAATCTGCACTAGCATTTATAATTACGCGAACACTTTCATACTGGGCCTGTTTGCCGATTTCAGAATTGTCGGGTTTTATGCCGCCGCGGATAAGATTATATCCGGAGTAACGGGGATTGTGTCTAACCTGAACGAAAGCACTTACCCGAGAATCTCGGCTCTGCTCGCGGAAGACAGGAACAAGGGTATTAAGATGATAATCACGTCGGGGAAGATGATAGGAGCCGTTTCACTTTTTCTTTCAGCCGTTATATTCGTATTTGCAGAACCCATAGTACGTATTATCTTCGGCAGCGGGTTTTCCGAAACTGTCGTTCTTTTGAGGATAATGTCTCTCATACCGTTTTTCATTTCGCTGAATAACCTGTACGGTGTGCAGACTATTCTTAATATGGGGCATAAAAAGGCGTTTCTTAATATAATTGTTGTCTCGCTGGTTTTCTTCCTGATAGTTTCATTTATTACCGTACCGTACCTTGGCGCAGCGGGCACGGCGTTTTCGATTACATCCACGGAATTTATAGTTCTGTTCTTAATGATTATTTTTATTTCACGAAAAAAACTTCTGGCGCACGGTTGAAATACGATTATCTGATAGCGGGAGCCGGGTTTGCCGGCTCGGTGATGGCCGAACGGATAGCAGGCGTTCTGGGCGGAAAGGTTCTCGTCGCCGAAAAGCGCGGGCATGTTGCCGGCAACGCATTTGACTATACCGACGAGCACGGGGTTCTCGTTCAAAAATACGGGCCTCATGTGTTCCATACAAACGACAGGAAAGTGTTTGAGTATCTTTCCGGATTTACAGAGTGGAATAAATACGAGCATAAGGTTGTGTCGCGCGTTAACGGGGAAGATTATCCGATACCGGTAAACAGAATCACGCTGAATAAACTTTACGGTCTTGATTTGAAAAATGACGGGGAAACGAAACGGTATTTTGATTCTGTCGTTTCGCCGGGAGGCAATTCGAATTCCGAAGAGGTCATGCTGGGAAGAATCGGCCGCGACCTTTATGAGAAGTTTTTCGAAAAATTTACCGAAAAAATCTGGTTCGAACATCCTTCGAATCTTGCGCCGAATGTCTGCGGCAGGATTAACGTAAGATACAATGACGACAGCAGGTATTTTACGGACGCGTTCCAGTTCATGCCGGCAGCTGGTTTTACGAAGTTAATTGAAAAGATGCTCGGACACCCGAACATTGAAGTCAGGCTTAACACGGATTTCAAAGAAATAGACAGAAACGATTACGGCAAATTGATATTCACCGGACCGGTTGATTCATATTTCGGCTTTAAACACGGGATGCTTCCTTATCGTTCTATAAGGATGGAGTTTGAGAATCACAAAAAGGAATACTTTCAGGAACATGCAGTGGTAAATTTTCC
>CAIKZJ010000052.1 GCA_903831845.1 uncultured Ignavibacteriota bacterium | reverse complement strand
GTCCACTCCGGGACCTCGGGACTCCGGCGTAGTAACGTGCCAAAGAAATATGGTTTAATATTTATTACTGGTTCCCAAAGTCCGCTTTGGGAACCTGGCGTAACCGCCAAAACTATCTTCTAAGAATAAATTCAAGAGTAGGTACAGCCTTCGGGTGAACATTCCTCTCTTTCTTTAAAAGAGAAGAGACATAATCCCGTTTTCCAATATCACCCGTCTCAGAATAATAAGCAACTAATTCGCACAGAACATATTGCCTGACTGTCAGATAATCATATCCTTCCACAATCCGTAAGCTCTCCCCGTTATCCCCGAATACGGAAGACGAATCGTTTCGGTGGAAGAAGATATCAGGTTTCGGATAAGACCGCTGCCTGTCATTCCCTGAGTTTATAACTTCATTCAAAAATGAAAGATACCTGGATGTATCTCCTTTTTGCAGATAATACCTACCGCGGAGATATTTTAATTCGATATCGTCCGGAAAACCCGATTCATACTTCGATAAAATTGAATCAAGTCTTGCAAACGGAAAAAGACCGCGGTCCGCGTTCCAGTTGTTTTCTATAAGAAGAAAATAACACGCGGCGATTTCGTCATCTTTAATAACTTCACTTTGGATTTCTTCCGGAGAAGGATAACCGTAAGCCGAAGGTTTGATTATGTTCACATCGTCACCGAAGTACTTCTGCAAATAATACTCCAGACCGGTTTTATGAGCGGCTCCGTATACAACAAGAACCGTTCCGCATTGATAATTGACAGCAACATCAAGTATGTTCTGGGCAACGACCATGTCACGGAAAAGCATGTACCTCCTGAAACCCTCGTCGTTCCAGTTTCCATCCGGCGCGGGCGTTGATATGTTCTTGAGATGATATCTGTTGAACCCTAACGTATCAATATCGGCGAAGAAAATGTCGTAATCCGGATTGTATTCGAGTCCGTTGAAATCAGACGGGGGCAGCACCCTCTTCCTTTTATCGAAGTCCATTTTCGTTCCGTATCTCTCGCTCGCTTTGGTGTCGGGCTGCCAGTCAACGCCGTAAACAGGGATGTTGTTCTTAACCGCCCAGGGATATGCGATGCCCCACGACTCATAAGAGGAGGGGAAGAATTTCGCTTCTGCAATGTTTTCCGCTGTTGTCTCAAGGCAGACTGCGTCGGGTCTGACTCTGTTGAAAACCGCTCGGAATACCGCGGGAGACATTTTCGGATTAATCAGCTGCGAACTGTGCTCGCAGCCGAGTATTACAATGTTTGTCTTTCCTCTTTTGTATTGTTTGGTTATCCGTAAACCAAGGTCGTCAAAAAAAACTTTGCCCGCGCCCAAAACGAGATTCATTAACACGATGTTTTTTGTCCCTGACGGTACATCCGTCTTGAATCTGATTTCCCGCCACCCGCCGTTACCGGCGAACATCTGACTTCCGAAAGCGATAGGTGTGTTAAGACTGTCGTTGCATCTTATGAAGAATTGCACGCTGTCGGTGAGCGGAGACTTGAACTTAGCGCTGAATTCAATTTCGCAGGACTTCACGCCGTTTATTGTCTGTCTGAACATTGAAAATTTTTCGGGCGGCGGTAGGGTATTTTCAATATACAGAACTTTGTTCCCGCTCTCTTCAACAATCCTGCAAACTGAATTAGTGTAATAGTCTTTGTTCCAATTCCAGCCCGCCGGAGTTGAATCGGCGTTGATACCTTGCTCGAAGTCCCCGTTGACTATGAGATTATTGTTTTCCTGCGCAAGACAGCTGGTCAGAAATATGGCAAGAAACAGAAGAACATTTAAATTGTTTTTCATTGGATTCGTTTTTATAAATCACAATAAAAATCTTTATTACTGATTTCCGAAGTAAAGATCAGCCACCTTTATTACCGGTTCCCAAAGTCCTCTTTG
>CAIKZJ010000051.1 GCA_903831845.1 uncultured Ignavibacteriota bacterium | reverse complement strand
TGAAGAAGCGATTTCTCTGAACGAAGGAATCCCTCCTTGTCCGCGTCAAGAATCGCGACAAGGGAAACCTCTGGCAGGTCGAGTCCTTCGCGGAGAAGGTTAACACCCACCAGCACGTCGAAATCGCCGAGACGAAGACCTCGGAGAATGTCGACCCTGTCGAGCGAATCGACTTCCGAGTGCATGTATTTCACTCTCACGCCGATGCCTATCAGATAATCGGTAAGGTCCTCGCTCATTCTCTTCGTGAGAGTCGTAACAAGCACTCTTTCGTTTTTCTTACTGCGTTCGCGTATTTCTTTTATCAGGTCGTCTATCTGGTTCTTTACAGGCCGGACCTGAATTTCCGGGTCGAGAAGTCCGGTCGGCCGTATCACCTGCTCGACGATCGCGCCGCCGCTCTTTGTAAGTTCATAATCGCCCGGCGTCGCGCTGACGTAAACCACCTGATTCAGCGCCCCTTCCCATTCCTCGAATGTCATAGGGCGGTTGTCCAGCGCAGAAGGCAGGCGGAATCCGTGCTCGACGAGTGTTTTCTTCCTAATCCTGTCGCCGTTGTACATACCGCGTATCTGCGGCACTGTAACGTGCGACTCGTCGACAATCAGAAGAAAATCTTTCGGAAAATAATCGAACAAACAGGCAGGCCTGCTTCCCGGTGCGCGGCCGTCCATATGACGCGAGTAGTTTTCGATGCCCGTGCAGTACCCTACTTCCTTTATCATTTCAATATCGAAATTCGTGCGCTGCTCTATTCTCTGCGCTTCGATAAGTTTGTTTTCTTTCTGGAAATACTGAACCTGGTCGAACATTTCTTTCCGTATGTTCTCTATCGCGAGTTCGATTTTTTCGGGAGTCGTAACGAAATATTTCGCGGGATAAATGGAAACGCTTTCATCCACGCCGATTACCCTGCCGGTAAGGCGTTCGATGTAGCAGATTCTTTCTATCTCGTTGTCGAACATTTCAATCCGGATGCCTTTTTCGTCCTCATAAGCCGGAATTATCTCGACTGTGTCACCTCTTACACGGAAATTACCGCGCTTGAATTCTGCATCGTTCCTCACGTAATGTATGTCAACAAACCTGTTCAGCAGATCTTTTCTGGATATTCTCTGGCCCTTTTTAAGCACCAGCACCTGTTCGGCATATTCCTCGGGAGCTCCGATGCCGTATATGCAGCTCACGGAAGAAACGATAATGATATCCTTCCGCCCTTCAAGCAGGGAGGATGTGGCGCGGAGCCTCAACCTGTCTATTTCCTCGTTGATTGAAAGGTCTTTGGCGATATAAGTATCGGTTGACGGAATATATGCTTCCGGCTGGTAATAATCATAATATGATATGAAAAACTCGACGCGGTTCTCCGGAAAGAACCGTCTGAACTCGCCGAAGAGCTGCGCGGCGAGGGTCTTGTTGTGCGACATCACCAGAACGGGTTTTCCGATGTTCTGAATGACGTTTGATATGGAAAATGTTTTTCCTGAACCCGTCACGCCAAGGAACACCTGATGTTTTTCGTTCTTTAGTATTCCTTCCGTAAGCTGCTCTATTGCAGCGGGCTGATCGCCCGTAGGTTTGTATTGCGACTGAAGATTGAATTTCACTTTAAAAGATATTCCTTTGCTTTTTCGTTATCAGGATCCGCTTTTATTACTGTTTCAAAATCCTGTTTTGCTTTTTCTATTTCTCCGGATTCAAAGTATGCCGCGCCCCGCTTTATATATGAATCTATAGTGCCGCCCGAATAAATCACATATTTCTCGTACATCTTCGCGCTTTCCTTGTAAGCCTTGTTCGTAAAATAAGTATCGCCTATGTCCCTGACGAATTTTGTCCTGTCTATTATTCCCTGCATTGAGTTCATGAAATACTCAAGAGAAAGCGTATAATACCCCTTGTCAAGGTAAAGTTTGCCTGTTATGAAATGCAGGAACCAGATATCTTTTCTTCCTTTGTACTTTGCGTAAACTTTTCTTATTTCCGGGTTTATCTTCGCCGAATCGTTTTCAAGAACCTTTATGTTGACTACGTCCGAAAGCATGTCGTAAGATATTCCCGTTCCCATGTTATAGATTTTCGTCTCGATATTCGAAGGCAGCCTGAAAACGCTCCTGATCGGGCTGTCGTCGAGCATGTAAGTCTCGATATATTTTTCAAAGAAGTACAGCGGACCGAACAGGAGGGTCTGCCTTAGCGCCTCTCTTCCCATGTAAACGTCGATACAATAGGCCATCTGTGCGCCCATAGAATGAAAGTACATGTCGGTTATTCCCACGCTGAACATGCTGTCTATTACGCTCTGCGGTTTTCTGTCCTCGATGGCTTTCATAGTCTTTTTGAACAGGATGAAATCCTTTTCAAGAAGTGAAGAAGGTCGGTTCGCCTGCAGAATGGGCGCTATATAGTTCGAAACACCGTTGCTGTAAACTTCATCGAGAAGGTTGTATATAATTGTATCTTCCCTTGTGTAAAGGTACTTCATTACATTCAGCTGTATGTCGTCTCTTTCGTCAAAGAACAGCTCCCTCGTAAGGTATTTAGTCAGAAGTTCGTAATTGTCGCCGAAACGGCTGAGGTCCATCAGTATCGAGTTGTCCCGGTACCTCCATCCGCAGTTCCTGCTGCCGTAGAACATATATATGTTGTTCCTGAAATCAATATTCTCGGGAAAAAACAGCGAAAGAAGGTATACGCTGTTTTCGAGTATATTCTGCTCCTCTCTTTTTATTACATCGAGGCTTTTTTTGTACTCGGCGTGAAAAGTCTCCACATAACCAAGGCACATGAACGCTAACGGATTGCTTACTATGTATATTTTGGTAAGAGGGTCGTCTCTTCTCACCTGCCTGAAACAGTTTTCAAGATCTTCTCTCGTAACGCATTTGTTGTCGAAATTCTCCAGAAGGAATTTCATTTCAGGTATTGAGACTATGTCGCTTTCGTTTGTGCTTTTTAAAAGAGCGTCAAGAATATTATCGGCGGCGTTATAATTGAACGTCATCTGGATGTTCGACTTCTTAAGTTCCGTCAGCTTGACTATATATTTCCTGTCGGCAAACGGTTTCTTCTCCTCGTTGAAATTGTCGCGTATCTTCGCTATTAAAACCGCGGCTCTTACTATTCCGCCGAAATGTTCGCCGAAATCTATATCTTTTACTGCGGGGATGTATATAGAAAAGAAATATTTCCTGTTCTTTACAATATCTTCGTTAATAATCTCGGGCAGGTCGCGCAGCTGGTTCAGCGAATCAAGCTTGGCAAGCTCCCTGAACAGAATCCTCCCCTCCTCGATCTGAAACTCGTCCCTGAGATATTTTATCTGTTCCTGAACGCCGAACAGGCTAGACTGTTCGTCGATGAGAAGGTCGACCCAGTCCCAGTCTTTTCCGAAATCAAAGTTGTATTTGACCTGTGCCTTTGAGCCGCCGGACAGTATAAGCAGCATTACCGCAGCAATCAGAAGCACTTTGCTGTATGAAAGGTTCGCGGACAAATTGTATTATTTAATTTCCGTAATTAAATTGATCTCCCTGAGTACGGAGTTAATTCTTGACAGTTCGTCGTATTCTCCCGATTTCACTACCGCCCTGCCTTTTGTATGCGCTATTATGGCTATCTGTTCGCACTGTATTATATCAAACCCGGTCGCTTTCTGAAGCTGAACGATGACCTGTTCCCAGAAATGACCTGAATTAAACAGAATTAACTTCCTCAGTTCCGGGGTTTCCGTATCTGATACTGCCGATTCTTTCTCTTTCGTTGACATTCGTCGAATGATTAATTCCGTGAAAACCTGCAAAGCAGATTACACATTGCGTCCTGATAATTACGGTATTGTTCCCAGTTTGTTCCCTTAAACCCGTTCATTGCAATATAGAAAATCAGAGGCTCATTATCCCGTGAAATTGCGTATCCCGTCAGAGTGCTGACACCGTTTATGGAACCCGTTTTCGCGTGGACGTTCTTTTCCGCCTCCGTTCCGATCATGCGTTTTTTAAGCGTTCCGTCTACCCCCGCTACGGGAAGAGACTGATAGAACACATTAAAAGTTTTTTCCTGGTCAAAAAGATATTTAAGAAGCTGTATGTAGATATTAGATGTTACGTAGTTGTAACGCGTAAGACCCGATCCTTCCAGAATTTCATATTCGCTTCGCGAAATTCCGAGCGAGCTCAACAGATCGATAACCGCAGCAGTTCCCTTTTCAAGCGTTCCGGGCGCGCCCATGTATACAGCGCCGACAACTTTGAATATTGTAATCGCCGAATGGTTGTCGCTGGGCTTGTTCATGTTGGCAAGCACTTCGTCCATCGAATGGGTCACCCTGGCTATTTCTTTCGGTTTATCCGGCGTGACGCCCGCGACAATAATTCCGTCCAGCTTTACTTTCTTGAGTTCAAGCTCCGTTTTCAGGAAATTCGCGGCTTCGATGGCGGCGTCCAGCCTGCTGGCATTCTTGTCGAAACTTAAAGCGTTGACGTACGGCCAGTATTGCAATTTCGTGTCGCCGGAATAATAATCAGCCAGTCCGAAATGCTTGCTGTCGAGGTACGAATCGTCGTAAACTATGTTACCGGTTATTTCCGTTATATTCTTCGAGACGAAAACCTTTACCATTTTAACCAGGTCTGCGCTTTTGAAATCCGGGTCGCCGTACCCTTTCAGATAAACGTTTCCGTTTATAACGCCGTCGCTAAGGTCGGAATCATCCGTGAAAAGTATAGTCTTGAACTCGTATCCCGCGCCGAGATATTCAAGCGCTATGGCGCTCGTTATCACCTTCGTTATTGAAGCCGGTATCATCTTCTTCGAAGGCTGGTATTCGTAGAGAAGGTCGTATCTGGTGCCGCTCACAACCTGCACGGAGATATCGCAGCCTATTACCCTGACGAGACTGTCCAGATTCTTCTGCAGTTCGGGTATTCCGTCGCGGCCTTTCGCGTAAATAAACGAAGGAAGTATGAATAGCAGGAGAATCAGTATGTTGGTTTTATAT
>CAIKZJ010000050.1 GCA_903831845.1 uncultured Ignavibacteriota bacterium | reverse complement strand
CTCGGGATTGTTCCTCGAAAAAGTATATTATTAATTCATAAAAACTGTTAAATTATCTGATATTCAATATATTATGAGAAGAATTATACTTTTTCTTTTTGTCCTGCTGTTTTCAACTTTCCGTTCGGAAATTGCAGAATCAACATTTTCGATTTGCGCCGTGGATCCCGTTACAGGACAGGTTGGCAGTGCAGGCGCTTCATGTATCGCCAACTGCCTCATATTAAGCTATGTCCAGCCCGGCTGGGGCGCAGTTCACATTCAGGCCTCATGGCTGCAGGGAAACTATAATTATGCTTCTTATCTGATGCAGAAACATCTTCCTCCGCTTGAAATAAGAGATTCTCTTGTCGCGCATGACTATCAGAACAATCCGCTTGTTAGACAATACGGTATCGTCGACCTGACAGGCGGCGGCCGCACTGCGGCTTATACAGGCGCGAACTGTACGAACTATAAAAATCATATTCTCGGCCCGACTTATTCGATACAGGGTAATATTCTTCTCGGACAAAAAGTTCTCGATTCGATGGAAGCCAGGTTTAACAGGCAGCAGGGAACTCTTGCGGATAAACTCATGGCGGCTTTGCAGGGCGCGAAAATGATAGGCGCCGATACAAGATGCAATTCCTACGGCAAGTCCGCGATATCGGCTTTTCTCAGGGTCGCAAAACCGGGCGATACGACGGGCACTCTGTACTGCAATCTTGTGGTGCCCAATACTCCGAATTCAAAGGACCCGATAGATTCTCTTCAGACTCTGTATAACAGCTGGAGCCTCACAAACATCAGTTCCTCGGAAGAGCCCCTTCCGCAGCGCCCGGAACTGTTTCAGAATTTTCCGAATCCGTTCAATCCGCTGACAAGGATAAAATTCGCTATCAATAGCCCTTCTTTCGTTACACTGAAGGTCTATAACAGTCTTGGAAAGAATATTGCCAATCTTATCAACGAAAATATGAACGTCGGTGTCTATTATTCTCCCTTCGACGCTTCAGATATTCCGAGCGGCGTTTATTTTTACTCCCTTGAAACGAAGGATATGAAATCAGGCATCGTGTACAAAGATTCAAGAAAAATGCTAATCGTTAAATAATATATTCTATGATATCAAAGTTTGGAAGATTTTCGGATGCGTTCAAGCCTAAGAATAAAGTTGAACTCTGGAATCAGTGTGAAGACCTTTACAATGCGAAAGACTATATAGCCTCCTATGCAAGGTTTTTTGATTATCTGAAGGACGATGAAGTTAACAACGTTTTTCATTCGCTTGACAACGGCGCTCTGAAATATCAGGTGATTCAGGGTTCTAAAGAAATACGGGGTTATTGCGACGGCAAGAAAGTGTCCGCTATCGCCATAATCGCGGATTTCGAAAAACTGAGTGTCGCCGTGATGAGAAGACTGATGGAACTGAATTATACTCTCTATTACTCCAGGTTTGCCGTAAAGGATAACAGGATCGTTCTGAAATTTGATTCAAGCGTTCTTGACTGCTCTCCTACAAAGCTGTACTACGCGCTTAAAGAAGTCTGCCTGAAAGCCGACAAACAGGACGATACGCTCCTCGATGATTTCACTATGCTTAAACCCGCGGAAATGAGAATTGAACAGCTTTCTCCCGAAGAAACCGCGGCCCGTGTAAAATACCTGAAAAAATGGATTCAGGAATCCATCGATAAGGCAAAATCTGTCAATAAGGAACAGTATTCCGGCGGCATCTCTTATCTCTACCTTGACCTGATATATAAGATTGACTACCTGCTCCAGCCTCACGGTAACATTATGAACGATATCGAGAAGATAAGCTGGAATTATTTCAACCGAGAAGATATGCAGCTGCTGCAGCAGCTCGATTTCATGGAAGAGCAGTTCGGGAAAATTCTTGCAAGACCGGATGAATCGATCGCCAGGAATTTTTATAATATTAAATCGACCTTCGGCCTTGCTCCGCCGACTGTGGCGGAATCCGCGGTAGATGTGATAAATAAAAACGCCGGAAATATTAAATGGTATGTCGATAACAAACGTGAGGATTTCGCTCTCTCAATTCTTGAATACATTGCAGGATACTGCATGTTCAGTTACGGACTGAATAAATCTTTAAGGTTCATGTTCGGTCTCGTTCTCGAACTGTTAAACCAGGATTATCTTGACGAGTGCGGCTATGATAAGAAATATTCTGTAAACGGCGCGCTTAACAGCGAACTGATTATTTCCGATCTGCAGTCTTTCGTGTCTCTCGACAAGAACGAGTATCCGCAGCTTAACCTGGATACGTCGCTGCTTAAATTCGAAAATAAGATTGAGTTCGTTAAATCGCTCTACGACTGTATTTCAAAATTAAGCTTTAAAAACTGATTATGCATACACAGGAAATCATAGACAGCTATCAGCAGGTGATTATTCAGATCGCGACTGCATTCGGCACCGGTACAGGATTCTACGTAAAGGATTATAACCTTTTCATTACTAACGACCATGTCGTCAAGGAAAGTTCAGAGGCGGTTATCAGCGGCAAGCATGTTCCCAAAGTGAATGCGCCCGTCGTGTTCTACGACCCGAAATATGACCTCGCCTTCATAAGAGTCCCGGACGGCGTCGAACTCCCCGACAGGAAAATCGGTAAAAATCCGGTTCATGACGGCGACAGGGTTATCGCTATAGGACATCCGTACGGACTTAAATATACTGCAACCGAAGGCATTGTGTCCAAAGCGAAAAGACTGCAGAACGGAATAAATTATATTCAGATTGACGCAGCTATCAATCCCGGAAACAGCGGCGGCCCGCTCGTCGACAAGAGCGGCGAAATCGTCGGTGTCAACACTTTCATAATATCCGGAGGCGATAACCTCGGCTTCGCGCTTCCGTCAAACTATCTTCTCGAGTCCCTCGAAGACTACAAACCTTTCAGCGGCAAGACCGCTGTAAGGTGCAAGTCCTGCTCTAACGTGATTACGGAAGACAATATCGACGGAGAATACTGCCCCGAATGCGGATCCGCTCTTTCTATACCTAAACTTAAAAAGGAAGAAGAGTATAAACCCCTCGGAGCGGCGCTTATAGTCGAAAAGATACTTGAAGCTCTCGGAAAGGACCCCGTCCTCTGCAGAAGAGGTCCGAACAGATGGGAAGTTGAAGAAGGCAGCGCTAAAATCTATTTCACTTACTCCGAAAACGGCTTCATTATCGGCGACGCTTTTATCTGCATGCTGCCTAAACAGAATATCGGCGCGCTTTATGAGTTTCTGCTTAAGGAAAATTATGACCTCGAAAACGTTGCGTTCAGCGTGAATAACCAGAATGTCGTTCTTTCGATGATTATTTATGACCATTATCTTACCTACGAAACAGGACTCGAAGAAATAGGTTCGCTCATTAAAAAAGCCGATTATTATGACAACTATCTGATTGAAAATCTCGGCGCTCTGCCGAGACTCGAGGATAACGAAGATTAAAAATTATTTTATAATGATAAATATTATATATGGCTAAAATCGCATTTGTGTTCCCCGGACAGGGCTCTCAGGCCGTCGGTATGGGGAAAGATGTTTATGAAAAATCCGAAATTGCAAAAAGGCTTTACGATAAAGCCGATGAAATAATGGGGCTGTCCCTGACAGGCCTTTCTTTCGAAGGACCGCAGGATGAGCTTAAGCAGACAAACATTACCCAGCCCGCTCTGTATGTCAATTCGTTCATACTCACGGCGCTGATTGGCGATAAGATTAAAGCTGACTGCACCGCCGGTCATTCGCTCGGCGAATATACAGCGAACGCGTATGCAGGTTCTTTCGACTTTGAAACAGGACTGAAACTCGTCAAGAAAAGAGGCGAACTGATGAAACAGTCAGGAGTTATCCAGCCCGGTACAATGGCCGCGCTTATCGGCCTGAACGAAAATCAGGTTCTTGAGATATGCGAAAAATCCTCTTCGGCCGGAATCGTGCAGGCTGCAAATTTTAACTGCCCCGGACAGATTGTCGTCTCGGGCGATATTGCCGCCGTAGACAAAGCCGTCGAAATTGCGAAAGGCGAACCGTATAAATGCCGCCTCGCGAAGAAACTCGAGGTCAGCGGCGCGTTCCATTCCGAACTTATGAAGACTTCGGATGCAGACCTCAGAACAGCGCTTCAGAACACTGAACTTAAAGACGCGGCTATTCCCGTGTATACGAACGTCGACGCTAAACCCGTTTCGTCGAAAGATGATGTGAGGGAAGCGCTCTCGAAACAGCTCGTCTGCCCCGTCAGATGGGAAATGCTGATAAAAAATATGATAGCCGACGGAGTTACAAAATTCTATGAAATCGGCTCCGGTAAAGTTCTTACCGGCCTTATTAAAAAAATCGACCCTTCGGCTGAAACGTTCAACGTTTCTTCATTCGAAGATGTTATAAACTTATAAACTGTATATGAAAGAATATCCAATAGAATTCAACGGAATTAAGATAGACCCGATAATTTTTACGCAGGGATTCGTTCCCGCGTGCAATATTAAACTCTGCCACGGCCAGTGCTGCGACTGGGGCGTGTATATGGACAGGGATTTCAGAAACGTGATTATGAAATTCGAGAAGGAAATAACCGATGTGATGGATGAACACCAGATAAAAGATTCGACAAAATGGTTTGAAAAAGAACTTGAAGTCGATCCTGATTTTCCGTCCGGATATGCAATAGGCACTGAAGTTTACAAAACCCCGAAGAACCATACGCAGTGCGTGTTCAAGGATAAACACGGTTACTGCTCCATACAGGTGGCAGCTGTAAAAAACAATATGCATAAGTGGGCTATTAAGCCGAAGTACTGCATTATGTATCCTCTCACGATTCTCGATAACGTATTGACTTATGACGATGACCATGCTCAAAAACTTGATTACTGCGGTATCGACAAAAAACAGAATTTCACGCAGACTGTATTTGAAGCTATGACCGAAGAATTAAGGTTTGTACTCGGTGAGGACGGCTTCAATTACGTCAACGATTATTACCAGAAACATTATAAAAACACAACTAAATTTCAGTAATGTACGATTTGACAGGCAAAGTCGTTCTTGTTACCGGCGGGTCCAGAGGAATTGGACGCGCCCTCGCCGATAAATTCTCCGAACTCGGCGCGAAGGTCGTTATAACCTATAAGAGCAGGATTGACCACAGGCATTTTAAACCGCGCAATATACATTATTTCAAGTGTGATTCTGCGGACTCGGCAAGAGTTAAACAGGTTGTGGAGAATGTTATTAAAACATTTAAAAGGATTGACGTTCTGGTTAACAACGCGGGTATCACAAAAGATACGCTCATTATGCGCATGAGTGAAAAGGACTGGGATTCTGTCATCGATACAAATCTTAAAGGCACGTTCCTGTTCTGCAAGTATGCCGCTAAAAACATGGTTAAGAACCATAGCGGAAAAATAATTAATGTAAGCTCAATAGTCGGCACGACGGGCAACGCCGGACAGGCGAACTATGCAGCCTCGAAAGCAGGCCAGATAGGGCTGACAAAGGCTCTTGCTAAAGAACTCGGCGCGTATAATATTCAGGTTAACGCAGTTGCTCCGGGATTCGTCGAGACTGACATGATATCCGTTCTGAGCACGGACGTGAAAGAAAAAATGTTTAAGCTGACGGGGACAAAGCCCGCAAGCCCCGACAAGGTGGCTGACTTTGTGGCTTTTCTCGCTTCTCCGGATTCCGACCTCATTAACGGCCAGACGTTTATAGTCGAAGCGGCGATGCTGAAAAAAGAAGAAAGAAAATATTTTAAAAATAAATTATAGGAATGAAAGTACTCGAAAACAAAATTGCTGTAGTCACGGGCGGAGGCAGAGGCATCGGCCGTGCGATCGTTATTGATTTTCTCAATGAAGGCGCGACCGTGATCGCGTATGATAAGGTTTTCCCCGCCGACTTTGACTCGTTCGCATCCGAATACGCAAAAGAAGGCAAAAAAGTTTTTAAAAAGGAAGTCGACGTCACGAATACCGAAGGCGTTAAAAAAGCTATTGAAGAAACAGCGAAGGAATTCGGCTCGCTCGATATTCTCGTAAACAACGCCGGCATCACCCGCGATAAGCTCCTCCTTAGAATGACGGAAGAAGACTGGGACCTCGTGCTGGACGTTAACCTCAAAGGCGCGTTCAATGCCACTAAAGCAGTCGCCGGAATTATGGCCAAACAGAGAAGCGGCAAGATAATCAATATCAGCTCCGTAGTCGGCGTTATGGGAAATGCCGGACAGGCTAACTATTCGGCGTCAAAGGCGGGCATGATCGGCCTTACTAAATCGTCAGCGAAAGAACTCGGCGGAAGGAACGTTACAGTCAATGCCGTAGCTCCCGGTTTCGTCGAAACTGAAATGACGCATCAGCTGACTGAAGAACAGAAAGCGGCTTTCCTTACGGTCATTCCGCTTAAACGTCCTTCAAAACCGTCAGAAGTAGCTGGAGTCGTGACTTTCCTGGCTTCATCCAAAGCCGATTATATTACCGGGCAGGTAATTATGGTCGACGGCGGTATGGTTATGTAAGCGTACTCTTACTCAAATTATACTATATGAACAATAAAGTTGTATGGGTTACCGGCGCATCGACCGGAATCGGCAAGGAAATAGCAACGGCTTTTTCAAGAGCCGGATACATTGTTGTTGTGACAGGCAGAAGAAAATCACGTCTTGTTAACCTCGCCGGTGAGATTAAATTCGCCGGCAGGGAAGCGTCCGCTTTCGTCTGTAATGTGGCATCCGAACGGTCTGTGCAATCCACAACTAAACGTATTCTCGAAAAGTACGGCAGGATAGACTGCCTCGTCAATAATGCGGGTGTCACTGTATTCAAAAGCGTTCTCGAAACTAAGGTATCAGATTATGATTATGTCATGGACATTAACCTTAGAGGCGCTTTCCTCTGCATGAAGTCCGTGCTGAAGAAAATGATAAAACTTAAAAGAGGCCATATAATAAATATCCTTTCCGTGGCTGCAAATACCGTGCTCGATAACAGCTCGATATACGCATGCTCCAAAGCCGGTCTCATGGCTCTCGCCAATTCCGCCAGAAAAGAAGTCAGGAAATATAATATCAAGATAACAAATATTCTTCCGGGAGCCGTCGAAACAGCTATGTGGGATTCTAAAACCAGACAGAAATATAAAAACCGCATGATGAATCCTGAAGACGTAGCTGCCATCGCGCTTAAAGTTTTCGAAATGCCGAAGAAAGTAATGATTGAGGATGTCGTTATGAGGCCGCTGAAAGGGGACCTCTGATTGGAAATCGGATTCTGGCACTGGTTTTTCTTTCTCCTGTTTCTGATCCTGATGCTCGCTCTCGATCTTGGCATCTTTAACAAGCAGAAACATGAGGTCGGCGTTAAAGAAGCTCTTCTGTGGAGCGCCGTATGGATCTCGCTTGCCCTGGTCTTTAACGTCGGAATCTTTTACTGGTGGGATCATCACAAAGCGCTCGAGTTCTTCACAGGGTATATTCTCGAAAAATCACTTAGCGTTGATAATATTTTCGTGTTTATTCTTCTCTTCAGGTTTTTTGATGTTCCGAAACGCTACCAGCATAAAGTCCTTTACTGGGGAATATTCGGCGCGCTCATCATGAGAGCCGTGCTTATAGTAATCGGAGCCGCGTTGATCGTGAAGTTCTGGTGGGTGATGCTGATTTTCGGCGGGTTCCTCGTCGTGGCAGGACTTAAGATGGCTTTCCAGAAAGACGAAGCTGTACACCCGGAGAAGAATCCCGTCGTGAAGTTCGTCAAGAAGTTTCTTCCCGTTACCCAGACATACCATCAGGATAAATTTTTCGTCAAAAAGAACGGACTTTATGCCACTCCGCTTCTTATCGTTATGATTGTTGTCGAAACCTCCGACCTTGTGTTTGCTCTTGATTCGATACCGGCTATACTCGCGATAACGCATGATACCTTTATTGTTTTCACCTCCAACGCATTTGCGATTCTGGGACTCCGCGCTCTGTATTTCGCGCTTTCGGGAATAATGGATAAATTCCATTATCTTAAGACCGGGCTCTCAATAATTCTCGTGTTCATCGGAATGAAAATGCTCCTCGCCGGAGTGTTCCACATCTCTACGCTGATATCGCTGATTGTTATCGTTGCAATACTGGTTGTCTCCGTTGCCGCTTCTCTCGTTAGAACACGAAAACTTAAAAAATAAATTACAAAGTTAATATTATTATGCAAAATACAAATCCTGTTTGATTTGTATTTTTGATTTTTGATATTTGATTTTTGATTCGGCTAGTGCTGCTTGTTCGTCCTCTTCAGAAACTCGATGATGTGTTCGTCCTTTGATGCGAACAACTCCTGCGGCGTGCCGGAAAAATACACGACTCCTCCTTCCATCATCACAACTCGCTTTGCAACTTCTATCACGCTGAAAATATCGTGCGTAACGATTATTGATGTCACTTTAAGCTTGTCGGAAAGATCGCGTATAAGCTCGTCTATGTTGTCGCTCATTACGGGGTCGAGACCGGTCGTCGGCTCGTCGTATAGAATGTATTCGGGTTCGTCGGCTATCGCTCTCGCCAGCGAGACTCTCTTCTTCATTCCGCCCGAAAGATCTGAAGGGCTCATGTTCTCTATGCCCGGAAGTCCTACAAGCTCAAGCTTTTCGGAAACAACCTTCGATATCATGTCGTCCTTCATGCGCTTGTTCTCGCGAAGCCCGAGTCCTACGTTCTCCGCTACTGTCATGGAATCGAACAGCGCCGCGCCCTGAAAAAGAAAACCGAATTTCTTGCGCATCGCGTAAAGCTCTTTCTGTTTCATGCTGACTATGCTCTGGCCCTCGATTATTACGTCGCCTTTATCCGGCTTCAAAAGACCGACGATGTGCTTCAGCATAACGGATTTTCCGCATCCGCTCTTGCCGATTATTACCAGCGTCTCGCCTTTGTTGATTGTAAGGTTGACTCCGTTAAGTACTTTCTTCTCTCCGAAACTCTTATATACATTCTTTAACTCTATCATGCATAAATTTACAGTTTTCAGTTATTAAATAATACGGAAAAGGAATTCGAAGAATCAATAACATAGTAGCAAGAATTAAGAATTCAGAATCTGGATTTGAATCGATAATTTGGAATTTCTTTTTAAGTAAAACACACCAAAACTGTCATGCCTGCATTATTTTGGCAGGCATCCGGGAGAGAATGGCATTGTTCTAAATAATTTAACGCACACAATCGGTACCGCCTGATTTCTTCAAAGAACAATTATAGGCATAGTTATTTTCCCTTCGCCTAATTCGTAAAATGCATTTATATCTGCCTGTTTTTGCTAGGCTTACAAGCCTTATGAGCATTTATTGAAGGCGATTTGCATGTAATCGTTATATTTGTGCGTGAACTTGTTCTTTGAAATTACTCTGTAAATCATATTCGGTTAATCCGCAAAATGAGATATTATGACACTTTTTGACACAATTTTTGAAATCAGAGATACGCGGCTTGTTTTTACAATGTTTATATGAATTGAATTGAGATTTTTCATGTCAAAAGTGTCATTCTTATGAAATGTTGATGCCGCACTTTTCCGCTTTCATTCCTTCCAAATAACATTGACTATTTTTAAAGAAAACGATATTTTTGTAGTCTATTCGAAGATAGCTCAATGGTGGAGCATTCGGCTGTTAACCGAAGGGTTGCGGGTTCGAGTCCCGCTCTTCGAGCAAGACCCCGCGATTCCGCGGGGTCTTTTGTTTTGTGTTTCCGCTTGTTCCGCTTGAGAATAATACTTAATGTATAATTTTCGTATATTATTTTAATGAATGATTTGTTTCACAATACCGAGGACGAACAGCCGTTAACGGTTTCCGAGATTACAGGTTATATTAAGGAGACGCTTGAAAAGAATTTCAATGAGATCTATGTGGTCGGAGAAATTTCGGGCTATAAAAGGGCGTTCCCGTCCGGTCATTCTTACTTTACTCTGAAAGATGAAAAGGCCTCTATTTCATGCAATCTCTGGAGCTTCCGCTATAACTACCTTAAGTTTACTCCCAAAGACGGAAAGAAAGTCCTTATCCGCGGACGCATAACTGTCTATGAACCCCGCGGCTCCTACGCAATCGAGGTTATGTCGATGAGCGAATTCGGTATCGGCGAACTCCAGCTTGCCTTCGAAAAACTCAAACAGAAACTTATCGAAGAAGGCCTGTTCGACGAAAAATACAAGAAACAGATTCCCGAATTTCCCGATAAGGTCGCTATCATAACGTCCGAGACCGGCGCCGTTATCGAGGATTTCAAGAAAGTTACGAAGAAAAGATATCCTCTGATAGATCTGTATCTGTTTCCCGTTCTCGTGCAGGGTACAGGTTCGGTTGAAAGCGTGTGCCGCGCGATAAAGAAAGCCAATGAATGCGGAATCGATTTCGACGTTATCGTCGTCGCAAGAGGCGGCGGCTCGATTGAAGACCTCTGGACTTTTAACGAGGAAGCAGTCGCCAGAGCGGTCTTCGCATCTAAGATTCCCGTAGTAAGCGCCGTTGGGCATGAGGTAGATTATACGATCTGCGATTTCGTCGCCGACCTTCGCGCTCCTACGCCTTCAGCGGCGGCGGAGATGATTCTCCCCGACAAGAACGAACTCCTCGAGAGAATCCGGAATTATGAATATACTCTCCGCTCGGAAGTAACGGACAGAATCGATTTTTACAGGGACAGCCTTGAAAGAATTAAAAGCCATTATTCGTTCAATAAACCGAGAGATATCCTCAATGACTTTAAGATTCGCCTCGACGATATGAGCGATGAACTGCGGAAAATTACGGATGAGAGGATAAAATATTTCTCGAATGAACTGAATTACAAAGAGCGTCTGCTGGCAAGCATAAGCCCGGAAACCACTCTGAAAAGGGGATTCGCTTATGTCGTGAAGAACGGAAAAGTTGTATCCAGGAAGAAGGAACTTGAGGAAGGCGACTCTGTCGGCCTTAACTTTCAGGACGGCAGCGTAAATGCCGAAATCAAAACAAAATAAAGGTTTTTATCGTAAATTATATAATACATTATAAGTTTTATAAATGTTATTTTTAATGTTATGGCTAAAGATAAGGTAAATAAGGATTCTTTTGAATATTCGTACAGAAAACTGGAGAAAATCCTCGATCAGCTCGAACAGAATATCGAGGAAAAATCACTCGATGAGATTATCGAGAATTACCAGGAAGGACTTAAACTGCTGAAGGTTTGCAGGGATAAACTCAATGAAGCCGAATTAAAAATTGAAAAAATCAATCTCGAAAAATGATGGATGATTTTAACTTCGACATAAACAAAACGAAGTTCCTTAAGGATGTGGAGTATCCTTCGGACCTCAAAAAGCTTTCGCTTCCGGATCTACGCGATCTTTCGGACGAGCTTCGCGATTTCCTTATGGATACAATCTCGCGCATCGGCGGCCATCTCGGCTCGTCGCTCGGAGTGGTGGAACTGACTCTCGCGCTTCATTATGTTTTCGACGCGCCAAGGGATAAAATGATATGGGACGTCGGCCATCAGGGCTATATTCATAAAATTCTCACGGGAAGAAAAAAAGTACTCCATACAATAAGGCAGAAAGGCGGAATAAGCGGATTCCTTAAACGCTCTGAAAGCGAATACGACGCTTTCGGCGCCGGTCACGCTACCACTTCTCTTTCCGCTGCGCTCGGTATCGCGACGGCAAGGGATTTCCAGAAAAAGAAATTCAAAGTGATTACTATCATCGGCGACGGCTCGATGACAGGCGGTATGGCCTACGAGGCGATGAATAATATAGGACTGCTTAAAAAGGATATGATTGTAGTCCTGAACGATAACAAGATGTCTATAGCTCCGAACAGATGGACCGTACAGAATTATTTTACCGACCTTATGCTGAATGAGTCGTACAACAGGCTGAGGAATAAGGTCTGGAACCTTACAGGTAAAATCGACAAGAAAAACAGCGACAGGTTAAGAGCCCTGGCCGCGAAGATTGAAGGCGGCCTTAAAGGCGTTCTCACTCCGGGTATGCTTTTTGAAGCGCTTGGTTTCAGGTATTTCGGTCCTATCAACGGGCATAACGTCGTTAATCTCGTCAAGACATTCGAAGAAATAAAGAATTTCTCCGGACCGCTTCTCGTTCATGTGTTCACCGAAAAGGGAAAAGGTCCGTCATATGCTCCCGAACATTATCAGAAATTGCATGCTCTGAATCCGTTCGATAAGACGACCGGAATCGAATTAAAGAAATCTTCTATTCCCGCGTACACCACCGTGTTCGGTAACGCGCTGGTTGAACTCGCGCAGAAGGATGAAAAAATTATTGCTATAACCGCGGCGATGCCGGACGGCACTGGTCTTAATATTATCAAAGAAAAGATGCCTGAAAGGTATTTCGATGTCGGCATAGCCGAACAGCATGCAGTAACGTTCGCTGCGGGCCTTTCTACTGAAGGTTTCACTCCCGTTGTCGCTATTTATTCTACATTCCTGCAGAGAGCGTTCGATCAGATTATTCACGACGTTGCGACGCAGAAATTAAGCGTAGTGTTCGTTCTCGACAGGGGCGGACTCGTCGGCGCCGACGGCCCTACTCATCACGGCTCATTCGATCTTTCGTATCTCAGGCTGATACCCGGTATGGTAATAATGGCGCCGAAAGACGAGAACGAATTGCGCGATATGCTCTATACGGCGACGCAGTACAAACGTGGTCCGATCGCTCTGCGTTACCCGCGCGGAAACGCTCTGGGTGTGCCTAAAGAAGGTTTCAGTCAGATTGAAATCGGAAAAGGCGAAGTGGCTAAAGAAGGCAACGACCTTGCCATACTTGCAGTCGGTAGCATGGTCCATAATTCATTAAAGGCAGCTGAACTGCTCGAGGCAAAAGGAATTAATGCACAGGTCGTGAATATGAGATTCGTTAAACCTCTCGATACTGAACTGCTGAGACAGGTGTTCGATAAGTTCGATAAGGTTATTACTGTCGAAGAAAACTCTATACTCGGCGGCTTCGGAAGCGCTGTCAGCGAGTTCGCGGAACAGTACGGTTTCAAGAACGACATTATGATTCACGGTCTGCCGGATAAGTTTGTTGAACACGGAAAACCGGAAGAGCTTCATGCGGACCTCAGGCTCGATGCGCTGGGAATCGCGCTAGTTTCAGAAGAATTTTTAAGCAGCAGGAAAACGGTTAAGTAATGGTATTTGAAGGTCTTATAATAAGCAACGCGGGCCCGGAGAAGAAAAACTTCAACAGGCATTCTAACGATAAGAAAGTCTACATCGAAACATACGGATGTCAGATGAACCTTTCCGATACCGAAATTATACTTAGCGTGTTAAGCGAGTTCGGATATAATGAAACAACGGATGTAAACGAATCGGACGTGATTTTTCTCAATACCTGCAGCGTAAGGGAAAACGCGGAAAAGAAAATATACAACCGCCTTAAACAGCTGAAAAGCGTCAAACGCGGGCATCCCGGAAGGGTGGTAGGCGTTCTCGGCTGCATGGCCGAAAGACTGAAAAAAGATCTTATCGAAAAGGAAAAAGTCGTCGACCTCATAGTCGGCCCCGATGAATATAGGAAACTTCCGCACCTCATCGAAAATCTCTACGAGACAGGTGAAAAAGGTATCGCCGTGAAGCTTTCGCGCGAAGAGACGTATGACGATATCGTTCCCGTAAGAAAAGAAGGAGTTACCGCATGGATATCAGTTATGCGCGGTTGCGACAAGTTCTGCACGTTCTGCGTTGTTCCTTTCACGAGAGGACGCGAAAGAAGCAGAAAAGTGCAAAGCATTGTGAACGAAGCTAAAAGCCTTTTCGACGAAGGCATTAAGGAAGTGACTCTGCTCGGTCAGAACGTCAATTCATTCAACGATGAAGGCAGCGATTTCGCTGACCTTCTGAAATCCGTTGCCGTAGCAGTTCCCGGAATGAGGATCAGATACGCTACTTCTCATCCTTATGACTGCTCTCATAAATTGCTTGATACCATGGCGGAATATGACAATATTTGCAAGTATATACATCTGCCGGTCCAGTCAGGATCCGAACGAGTTCTTAAACTTATGAACAGGCTGTATTCCGTGAAGCATTATCTTGAAGTCCTTGACTACGCTAAAAAGATTATGCCCGGTGTCGGCCTTTCGACGGATATCATAACAGGTTTTCCGACGGAGACTGAAGATGACCATCGCATGACGCTCGAACTCATGGAAAAAGCAGGATATGACAGCGCTTATACTTTCGCTTATTCGCCGAGGGAGAATACGAAGTCGTTCAGGATGGAAGACGATGTCCCTAAAGATGTCAAGACCCGAAGGCTCGGCGAAATAATTGATCTGCAGAGAAAAGTATCCTCGAAGATAAACAGAAGCCTCGTCGGCAGTACAAAGGAAATCCTTATTGAAGGGCGCAGCAAAAAATCGGAAGATTTTCTTATGGGAAGAACCGATTGCAATAAATCAGTTATAATACCGGCTAAAAACAATAAACCCGGTGATTTCGTGAAAGTCAGAATTAATAAATCAAATTCCGCAACATTGTTCGCTGAACAGGAAGAAATATAAATGGCTAATTTATTAATATACTTGTTCCTCATATCTCTCGGGTTCCTTATCCGGAGATTCCCGATTACTGTAGCCCAGAGAATCGGTAAAGCGTTCGGATTGTTTTTTTTTATCTACTTCCTTACAGGAAGCAGGTAGCATACGATAACCTCACTCTTTGTTTTCCGAAAAAAGACGATGCATGGAAGAAAGAAACCATTAAAGGCGTCTACATAAACCTCGGCATAACTCTTTTTGAACTCCTTTATTTCCCGAAACTGAAAAAAGAGACTATAGAATCGTTTGTCTCTTTTCAGAATTCCGCCGTTGTTTACGACGCCATTAAAAAGGGTAAAGGACAGTTCTTTTTGAGCGGCCATATTTCAAACTGGGAGCTGATGGCTTTCTCTTATGCAAAAGTGTTCAGGTCGAAACTGAACGTAGTTGTCAAACCGCAGACCAACAAAGGAATAAATAAAACCGTAAACAGATACAGGGAGATGTGCGGCAACGAAATGATTGAAATAGGAAGCTCTCTCCGGAACATATATACACTCATTAAAAAGAACGAGACAGTTTGCTTCCTCCTCGACCAGTCCGCGCATCCCGATTATTCCGTGTATGCGGATTTCTTCGGCCAGAAGGTCGCGACTTTCTCCGGTCCGGCTAAGATTGCGCTAAAGAATAATACGGAGATTATTTTTGCCTACGCTTACAGGACAAAATCTTTTAAGTATATGATTATCAGCGAATCTCTGAAATATGACGATCTGAAAGGCGGAGCTACCGAAGAGAATGTCAGAATTCTGACGGAACGGTTTAACAAACTTCTTGAAAATGTAATTACGGAACATCCGGACCAGTGGCTCTGGCTTCACCGGAGGTTTAAACACGTTAAGAAATGAAATTTCTAATTATACAGACAGCGTTTATCGGCGATGTTGTACTCTCGCTGCCTCTTGCCCAGGTGCTTAAGAGACAGTATCCTTCTTCAAGGGTCGATTTTCTATGCATCCCGCAGACTTCCGAACTCTTGAAAGGAAATCCTTATATAGACAGGGTAATCGTATATGACAAGCATTCAGGTGATAAATCATTCTTGGGCCTTTTACGCATTAACAGAAAACTTAAAACCGACGAGTACAATTATGTGTTCGGCGTGCAGAGGTTTCTAAGAACTACTTTGATATCCTATTTCATAAGAAAAGTCCGTTCGGTTTCCTATAAGAATTCATCATGGTCTTTTCTTTACAGTGAAACTGTCAATTATCAGAACAAGCACGAAATCCTCCGTGTGCTCGATCTCCTGAAACCGCTCGGTATTAACGAGAACAAGATAATCAGGCCGGAACTGTTTCCTTCGGACGAAGACCGCTCCAGGGTCGATGAAATATTCAGGGGACTGAATATCCGCGAGAAGAATGAACTTGTCTGTATTGCCCCCGGCTCTGTTTGGTTTACTAAACGTTTCCCGAAAGGAAAATTCATCTCACTGCTGAATCTTTGCGAAAAGGAAAAATTCAAGGTTGCTCTGATAGGAGGCAGCAAAGACGCTGCTTTGTGCGATGAAATAATTAAGACAACGACTCATAACGAAGTTTACAGCTTCGCAGGCAAACTGTCGCTGCTACAGTCAGCTGAATTGATTCGAAGAAGCTCCGTTCTTGTAACCAACGATTCGGCCCCGCTTCACATTGCCAACGCTGTCGGCACGAAGGTAATCGCGCTGTTTGGCTCTACTGTGAAGGATTTCGGCTTCTATCCGGCAGGGGATAATGATAAAGTGTTTGAAATAAACGGTCTTGCATGCCGTCCATGCACAAACCACGGGAAGAATTCTTGCAGAATAAAATCATTCGACTGCATGAATCTGATTAAGGAAGAAGATATCCGTTCAGAGATCGTGAAATCTATTTGATCTTCCCGAGTATCCGCATTACGAATTTGCCCAGCATGTCAAATTCCAGATTGACCCTGTCGCCTTTTTTCAGATACTGAAAGTTCGTCGCTTTGAATGTGTGCGGTATTATTGCGATCTTTATTACTACGCTCTTCGCTGTTTCCTTTATGCCTGCTACAGTCAGACTGATTCCGTTTATAGAAATCGAGCCTACGTATATCAGGTTCTTCTTATACTTGAGCGGAAATTCAAAGTAAAATTCCCAGCTGTCCTTTAACTTCTTTATGTTGTAGACTTTGCCCGTCGTATCCACGTGCCCCTGAACAATATGCCCGTCAAGACTTTCGTGAAGCTTCATCGGCTTTTCAAGATTGACATGAGAACCGGCTTTCAGATCGCCAAGGTTCGTCTTGCTTAATGATTCGTTTACGGTAGTGAACTCAAATTTGCCGCTTTTAATCGATGTTATCGTCATGCATGCGCCGTTTATAGCAATGCTGTCGCCTTTTCTTCTGTCTTTAAGATAATTCTTTGCCTGCGGATGAACAAGAAATACTATACTGTCGCCTCTCGGCGTTATTTTTACGACTTTTCCTGTGCTCGTTACTATGCCTGTGAACATTATTGTTTTGGTTTATAATTTAATATGATGTCGTTATCAAGCCTGATAACCTTATTCAAAAATAGCTCTTTGGCTCTGCTGATTCTATCTATTTTGAAATCCTCAAAAGGGGATATGCCGCCGCCTATAACCTTCGGCGCTATCATAGTATATATCTCGTCATAAAGCCCGTCCCTTAAAAATCCCGACAGGGTTTTGTTTCCGCCTTCGACAAGCACGCTGAAAATACCAAGCTTTAACAGCTTTGTGCAAATGTCCTTCATGTCGAGACCCTGTCTGTTTTCCCTTGTCGCGATATATTGAATACCCGGTATTCTATGAAATTTATTTGTCCTGTTTGAATGCAAAATCACCGTTTCTGCCGATTTGTCCATGAAGATTTTCAGGCTGTTTTTAAGCTTAAGGTCTTTGTCAATAACTATTCTGACCGGGTTTCTGGGACTCCTGTTAAGCCTTGCTGTAAGCTCCGGATTATCCGTTTCGGCTGTCTTCCTCCCGATTAAGATACCGTCGCAAATACTTCTTAATTCATGCGATAACTCTCTTGATTTTAAATTAGTTATCCATTTCGAGCTAAAGTTGCTTAACGCAATCTTCCCGTCGATGCTTTGTGCTGTTTTGAGAATTATATATGGCCTGTTCTTGAGAATCAGTGTTGTGAAGACTTTGTTAAGTTCTCTGCACTCATTTTCGAGTATCCCGGTTCTTACAATAACCCCGTTCTTTTTTAATTTTCTTATTCCTCTGCCGGCTACGAGAGGGTTAGGATCGGTCATTCCGATTACTACTTCTTTAATATTTTCCCGGATTATCATATCGGCGCAGGGAGGAGTCTTGCCTTGGTGCGAACACGGCTCAAGGTTAACGTACATAACCGCGCCTTTTAATGTGTACCCCCTGTTCTTTGCGTCGTTAACCGCATTTACTTCGGCATGCGGACCGCCGAATTTCTTATGGTATCCTCTGCCAATGACGGTCGAATTTTTTATAATGATGCACCCAACCATCGGATTAGGCAAAACTTTGCCCCGCTTGGCCAGCTTCAGGCAGCTCTTCATTATTTTTTCGTCGAACGTCATCCGATTCTTCTGTTTAGTTTTGAAAGAATGCTGTCGTGCGATTCCCTGTGATATATGTATGTCCTTGAATCAAATTTATGCACATTGTATTTCCTTCCGGCGCGTCTCACAAAATCCGAGTCGTGTGAATAGATGTTCCTGAAACCGCCCAGTTCTCTGAATACATAATCTTTCCCGAACAGTGTAGCGCCTATTATACAATCATTCAGATGTATTTTCTTTTTTGGATTACGTGCGTCCGGCACCCACATATCTTCCTCTTTACCTGTAATAATGGCGTCGCTGTATATCAGTTCCGTCTTTTTATCCTTTTTATAGTATGAGATTCTTTCTGAAAGATGATTGGCTGAATACTCGTCGTCGGAATCGAGGAAAGTTATATATTTGCCTGAAGCAGTCGAAATTCCTGTGTTCAGCGAAAGCTGTGTCCCTCGGTTCGAATGCCTGACGTATTTTATCCTGTGGTCCAGTTCAATAAGCCTGAATACAGGTCGGTAAGAACCGTCATCGCTGCCGTCATCTACGACTATAAGCTCAAAATCGTCATAGCTCTGGTTAAGTACGGATTCAGCCGCGCGCATAATGAGCTTCTTTCTGTTGTAGCAGGTAAGGATTACGCTTATCTGCGGGGATTTTCCTTTGTCAGTTATTATTTTCATACTGAAACGCCCCGTCTTATCCACTGCTTGGGGTCAAGCGGCGAGTCGTTTTTCCATATCTCGAAATGGAACGACTGGTTTTCAAGCGTGCTGCCCGTGTATCCGATTACCATTCCCGTCTTTACCGATTCGCCTTTCTGAACCATCGTCTTGCTTAGTATCGCATATACAGTCCTGTAATCGTTTCCGTGACGAACGATAATTACGCTCTTGTAAAACGGTATTGAAACAATGTTTTCGACAACGCCGTCTGCCACTGACAGGACTTCCGTATTCTCGGCGACTGATACGTCTATTCCGTTGTTTAATGATATGGTGCCCGTGCCCGGATTTGTTGTCCTTCCAAAATCCTTTATTATATCTATGCTGTTAACCGGAATTATCAGCCTTCCTTTCAGGTTGTCAATATTTCTTGAGTCGTAATCGGCAGCGTTGTTTATTTTGTATACGAACGGCTTTTTCACCTGGCTTATCGAAAATTCAAGGTCTGCAATTTTCGATTTTATCTTTTCTATCTGCTTGGAGAAATTTTCCGAGTCTTCTTTCGCTATAGTGAGCGAGTCTTCCGCGCTTATTTTTTCTTTAAGAAGCAGGTCCTTGTCCTCGCGTTTCTGTACAAAATACTTTTTGAATTCGTCCCTGTTCAGGGATTTGATTTTCTTTTTCTCAAAAAGCGACAGCTCCTCGTATTTTATCTTATCGAAATCGCTTTTTCTCGACTGCGTGAGCTTGTTAAGGTATTCAAGCCTAGCGTACAACACTGAAGGGGACTCGGATGTGAATATTATCTGCGCCTGATAATCGGACCCGTGCTTGTAAAGCCAGATTATCCGCTTCTTGAACTCTTCCTTGAGCCGCTCGATTCTTTCTTTTCTGTATATGAAATCGGCTTCCTGTTTAAGCAGATCGTCGTTCGAACTGCCGTATGACATGTTTGATATAAGCTGCGATATTACTTTTATCTTTTCGTTTATGTCCTTTATACGGAATCCGAGATCGGCAATAATCTTGTTTCTCTGCTGTATAAGGTTCTCGTACTTTTCAATATCCCTTTTATAGTTGTAAACCTGCTTTTTCTTGTCTTCAAGCCAGTTGAAATCCGCAAAAAGCTTTCCGGAAACGAAGATAAGTACTGCCAGTATTATTAAAAATCTTTTCATTTTGTCATCTCGGCGAATTTTAACAGCAGGTTTTTTGAGAATTCAGTATCATAATCGTTGAATCTTTCAGGGTGCCACTGAACTCCTATAATGTTAAGTCTTTCATGCTCGATTCCTTCGATTACTCCGTCGGGAGCCTTTGCGGTCACGCGCAGTCCTTCTCCGGGCCTGTCGACGGCCTGATGATGCGAACTCGTAACTGTTCCTTCGATTCTGCCGGTCATTCCGGATAACTTAGTGCCTTCCGATATTTTTACTTCGTGCATTCTCATTGTTTCCTTGTCTATCTTGCGGTGGTTTACATTCCTGATCGTCTCCAGGTCGTAAACGAGCGAACCCCTGAAATACACGTTAATCAGCTGGCAGCCCCTGCATATTCCGAGAACAGGAATATTTCTTTCAATTGCATAACCAAGAAGCTTTAGCTCGAATCCGTCTCTTTCAGGATTGAATTTGCCGGTATCTTCTTTGTTCTCCCAGTCGTTGTATAGTTCAGGATAAATGTCGACTCCGCCCGTGAGAATCAGCCCTTTGCATTCTTTGAATTTTTCAAAAGCTTCTGGATCTTTATGATCAAGAACTCTATGCTCAATACCGAAATGTTCAAGCCATTTTACGTAATGTCCGAAAGATGTTTCAGTGTACGTTATCCCTGTCATAATATGTTTTTCCCTTTAAGTATGCTCATTAGGGCGGTTTCGTCAACCCTTACCTTCAGTTTCAGAAAATACAAATTATTTCTTTCGGTAAAATTAGAAAAATTTTTCAACTTAACGAAATCTTTTTCTGTGGTAAGATAAACTGTGTCCGCGTCTCTGCCGCGGGTTATTTCGTCCGTATCGGCAGAGGTGTAGCTGTGATGATCCCTGAAACTGTAATCATGTATAGTATCGTAACCTTTTTCCTTGAGTATATTTTTAAAGCTGCGGTTATCGGCAATACCCGAAATCGAGACGAAGGTCCTGCCCCCGGTATCCGGCTGTTCACCGAGCGTATTATAGAATCCTTCCGCTTCATAGCTGATGTATAGTTCGGGAACCGTGTTTAAGGGATACGTATTCTTCTTACCCGCGAATTTCAGATTTCTGATTATCAGGTCCGCCCTGCACAGACAGGCAAGCGGTTCGCGGAGATTTCCCGCCGGCAGCAGAGTCCTGTCCTTAATTCCGCTCTGTTCCGAACTTACAACCACTATGTCAAGATTCCTTTTTATGTATCTGTGCTGATATGCATCGTCGAGAATAATCACATCGGGCTTGAAATTGCTTTCCGCGTATTTAACCGCGTTGACCCTTTTGCCGTCAGCTATCGCGAAAAAGGCTCCTTTATTCTCTTCAAATCGGTTTATAATCATTGACAACTCATCGCCTGTCTGTTCAGGGAAGGCTTTTGAAGCGAAGCCGTCAAATCCGACTGTAAGGGCTTTTGTATTCCTGCCGTACCCGCGCGATATTACGCATACACTCTTTCCGGCTTTAAGCAGCATGCCGGTCAGCATAACGACAACCGGAGTCTTTCCCGTGCCGCCCGTCGTCACATTTCCGACTGAAATAACCGGAATGGATGATTTGTATGTCCTCAATATGCGTATATCGAACAGCAGGTTTCTTATAATCATAACGGCGCCGTATATGAGGGAAACAGGGAATAATATTAATCTGATAAATCCCATGTCAGGTATTGAGCATTCCTGAAACAATCTGTGCAGCAGACTGCCCGATTTCAAAATTGTCAAAATAATTCTTGAGAAGTATAAATTCAGACAGCATTATGTTCCTGTACTTATTGTCATTCATAACGTTCAAAAATTCGCCGATTATATTTTCCTTGCAGAAATCCTTTTGTATAAATTCCTTAACAACCTCTTTTTCGAGAATAATATTAACGAGGGCAACAAAATCCGTTCTTATCATCATTTTGCCGAGAAGATAGTTGAAACTGCCGGCCTTATATACAGCGCAGAAGGGAGTTTCTAGAAGCGCGCATTCGAGAGTGGAAGTGCCGAATTTTGTAATGACAAAATCGGAATTATATATGGTCTCGTAATTCAGGCTTGAATCAATTTTCTCCACCGACGGATGCAAATCGAATTCATCGAATATTCCCGAAGGAATGTTTTCAGAACAGAGCAGATTAACCTTGCATTGATATTTTTCTATGAGTTCCTTGCTTGTTTCGCAAAGAACAGGCAGAATCCTTCTTACCTCCTGTATCCTGCTTCCCGGCATAAGAGTCACAACCGGCATCGGATTCATTTTCTTCTCTTTGTTAAGCAGGAAATCTGTTACAGGTTTTATTAACGGATGCCCTACATAAGCCGAATCGATTCCTTCGTTATCGAAGAGTTTCTTCTCGAAAGGGAAAATCACGAGACACTTGTCGATATATTTTCTTATTTGCCTGACTCGGCTCCTGTGCCAGGCCCAGACCTGAGGCGTGATATAGTAAATGATTTTGCCTGAAAAGCTTTTCCTTATTTCTTTCGCTATCCTTAAGTTGAAACCCGGAAAATCCACGAGAACGACTGTTTTTGGCTGCGTTTGAAGAATGTAATCTCTCGTATATTTTAGTTTTTTCTTTATGCCCGCATAATTCTCCGCGATTTCCTTGAACCCGACGAAATTGACTTCCGAGTAATTGAAAATCAGTTTCGCTCCGGCTTCAATTAGCAGAGAACCCCCTATACCTTCAACGGAAACATCTTTCGAGATGAGTTTTAATTCTTTGATGAGTGATGAAGCATGCAAATCACCTGATGCTTCGCCTGCAATAACAAAAACATCAGTATTCTTCATATGTTTAAAGTCTGATTGTGAAACCGCCGATTCCACTGATGAATGTGGTTGAACCGAATGGATAAAATATTGTGTTAACTTTAGATTTAAGAGTTATGAAAAGTGAATTTGTAAGCACCAGTTCGCCGCCAACGCCTGCGCATGCTCCCATCCTTAATTCAGTCTTCGATTCGTATGTGGTGGTTGTCGTAACTCCGGATCCCTGGAAGAATATATAAGGGCCGATTCCCGCTTCAAGGAAGAAACTTGATCTGAAACACTTCGGACGGAAGTAGAACCTCGGACCGAAATTGGCTTCAAGGTAACTTGAAGAAGGCCCCAATGTATCTTTCCGCGAAAGGAAAAAATATCTTACTTCGCCGTAAAGCGCAACCTCCGTGTTAACTCTGTAAGCCAGATCGGCTCCTGCCATGGCACTGTTAAAGTAATTATCTACGAGATAATTGCCGATGGGAACCATGAAACCGCCCTGCAGTGTCAGCTGCAGAAAATCTCTTGTTTTGTAGCCTTTTAATTCGGGATTTCCTTGCTTTATAACGGGATAATTTTGCGGGTGCACCAGAGAAATGGCGCTAAATACAAGTAATATTAATAATAATATCCTTTTCATGTGCTGTATAATATAAATAATTTTTTGATACTTCGAAATATAAAATAAATGCCTTTATATTTTTTTTGTGTCATATTTTTTTGCTTAAATTGCCGAATTTTGAGATGTATTTGCGAAAAATATTTTGATATTTTACATGGTGGGAAAGAAAAGAATTATACTTCATGTGGATATGGACGCGTTTTTTGCTTCCTGCGAAGAGGCGGTTAACCCTAAGTTAAGAGGGAAGCCTTTAATTGTCGGGGGAACAAAGAAAGACACGAGGAGCATTGTAAGCTGTCCGAATTATCTGGCCAGGCAGCGAGGAATTAGAACAGCTATGCCTCTTGCGAGAGCTTTGCAGCTTGCTCCTGACGGTAATTTCATCAGAGGGACAAGAGGTATTTACAGTTTCTATTCGAAAAAGGTCAGGGAAATTTTCTATAAGTATACGCCGCTTATCGAACCGATGTCCATAGACGAAGCTTATCTCGATATAACTGACGTGCTCAGAGACTTCAAAGGGGACCCTTATAAACTGGCTTTCTCGCTGAAGGAAGAAATTAAGAGCACTCTCGGCATAACCTGTTCGATAGGAATCTCTGCAAACAAAGTTTGCTCTAAAATCGCGTCGAAGCAAAACAAACCGGACGGAATAACACATATTCCTCCCGGAAAAGAAAAAGAATTCCTGGACAATCTGCCCGTCGAAAGAATTCCGGGCGTGGGCAAAGCTACTTTGAAGCAGCTGAATAAATACGGAATTTTCAGGATAGCGGATTTGAGGCGGTTCGACAGGACCTTTTATGAAGAAGAAATCGGAATGCACTCATCATACCTGCTGAACGTCGCAAACGGAATAGATAACAGGGAAGTGACGCTTTATGAAGACTACGAACAGAAATCATTGTCGAAAGAAATCACTCTGGATTTTGATACGGATGATATACCTTATCTCGAAAAAGAACTTTACTACGTTCTTGAAAAAGCATGCTCAAGATTAAGAAAGAAAGGGTATAAGTCGAAGAATCTTACAGTTAAAGTCAAGTACGCGGATTTTACGGTGAACCAGAAATCAAAAATGGCGGACAGGTACTCGAACCTCGAGATGGATTTCTACGAGGATTCGGTCAAGCTTTTTAATATTCTGATGAAAAAAGGGAAGTCAATAAGACTCATAGGCGTAAAATTTGCCGACCTGCTGTCCGGCGACGATACAACGCAGGAAGACATGTTCAGGGATGAGGACAAACTGAACAGACTCGTTAAGAATATTGACAAGATCAGGAAGAAATACGATTACGATATTGTGAAGTTCGGCAAGACGTTCGATATATAGTTCAGTTCACAACCGGTTTGCCGGCTTTCTTCCAGGCAATTATACCACCGATAAGATTTAACGCTTCCTTAATCCCTGTTTCGTTCATGTAAATTGCCGCCCTGTTGCTTCTGTTCCCGCTTCTGCAGTAAACAAGATACTTTCCGTTCTTGTCAAGAGCGGAAATCTTTTCCTTGAAATCCGGCGCATAGATATTAATCAGTACTGCGCCTTCTATGTGGCCTTCACCGTACTCTTCCTGAGTGCGGACATCAATTATCGTGTAGCCTTCGCTTCTTAACTTGTCGAATTTTTCGACGTCAACGGAATCGGCCTGGGCCTTTCCGAATAATCTCATACTGAACATTAATGGCAGTAAAATTACGAAAAATATTCTCTTGTACATGATAAACGGCGAATTAAGTTTGAAAAATTAATTTCTGCGTTACCATAAAATGAAAAAACAAAACTCTGTATTCAATTTACATCATGCCTTTATAATATAACGAAAATTATTTTATATATTATTCACAAAAATAAATTATTTGCCGTAATGAAAATAAACTTGATAATATGTTATATATGCAATAAGTTTGAATCAACAAAACCGAATTTATTAATTTGCAGGAAGAGGAATATCTTCCGCTACAGCTAACAAAGCGAAAAATGAAAAGTGCAAATCCGTTGGTGTATCTGGTAGTGGTCTTAGTAATATTCGTAATAGTAATGTCTATCTTCGCGAGATAGTTACACTAAGAGACTGTTAAGAGACTTTTGGGTCAATAACAAAGAGAACACTTATAAAACCGCGTCAGCCTGCCGGGGCAGGCGGTTTACGATGATCTGGAAATCAGATTCAGTGCAGAACCTGACTTAAACCATTCTATTTGCTGCTTATTGAATGTATGATTCAGCAATATTTCGTTCGAGCTTCCGTCCTTATGCTGAATTTTCATTTTCAACTGAACCCCTTCTTCGAATTTTCCGAGTCCGATGGAAAAACGGTCGCTTTCCATTATGAGGTCATAATCAGCCGGATTTGCGAATGTGAGAGGCAGCATACCCTGTTTCTTAAGGTTCGTCTCATGAATTCGCGCGAATGATTTAACAACAATCGCTTTGCCGCCGAGGAATCTCGGCTCCATCGCCGCGTGCTCGCGCGAAGAACCCTCGCCGTAATTTTCCTCTCCTACGACTATCCAGCTTAAGCTGTTCTTTTTGTATTCTCTCGCGACCTGCGGAACTTCGCCGTACTCGCCTGTAAGCTGATTCTTCACAGAATTCATTTTATCGTTGAAAGCGTTTATCGCGCCGATGAACATGTTGTTTGAAATATTATCGAGATGTCCTCTGAACTTCAGCCAGGGGCCAGCCATCGAAATATGGTCGGTCGTGCATTTTCCTTTTACCTTAATAAGCAGAAACATATCCGTGAATTCTTTGTCCAGGTCCGGCGCCCTGAATGCGTCAAGTTTCTGAAGGCGTTTCGACTGCGGGTCTATAATGACATCAATCTTTTCGCCGTCTTCTGCCGGAGCTATGTAACCTGAATTTCCCGGATCGAATCCCTTTGCAGGCAGTTCGTCTCCCTCAGGAGGCGCAAGCAATATCTCTTTACCTTCGCTGTTAACAAGTTTATCCTTCAGAGGATTAAAAGTAATTCTACCCGCGAGAGCCAGTGCAGTAACGATTTCCGGCGAAGCTACAAAAGAATGAGTAGCCGCGTTCCCGTCATTTCTTTTCGAGAAATTCCTGTTGTATGAAGTTATTATCGAGTTCTTTTCGCCGTCCTTTACGTCGTGTCGTTTCCACTGCCCGATGCACGGTCCGCAGGCATTCGCAAGAACGGTACCTCCTATTTTTGAAAACAAATCGATGATTCCGTCGCGTTCTATCGTGGCTTTTACCTGCTCGGAACCTGGCGTTATGACAAATTCCGATTTTGCCTTCAACCCGTTCTCATGCGCCTGTTTCGCAAGAGAAGCGGCTCTGCCCATGTCTTCGTATGATGAGTTTGTGCAGCTTCCGATCAAGCCTACTTTAAGCTCTTCCGGATACCCGTTTTCAAGAACTGCTTTGCTGAATTCCGATATCGGTCTTGCCAGATCAGGCGTGAACGGACCGTTTATGTAAGGTTCCAGAGTCGAAAGATCTATTTCAATTATTTTATCATAGTACTTCTCGCTTCCCTTGTCGCTTTTAAGATAATCGCCGATTTCATCCGCGAGATCGGCAATTTCTTTCCTGCCTGTCGCTTTCAGATATTCTGACATCTTTCCGTCGTACGGGAAGAGGGAAGTCGTGGCTCCGATTTCAGCTCCCATGTTGCAGATAGTGGCTTTTCCCGTGCATGAAAGCGATTCAACGCCGTCGCCGAAATACTCGACGATTGAGCCGGTTCCGCCTTTAACCGTTAGTATTCCGGCAAGCTTGAGAATGATGTCTTTCGGTGAGGCCCATCCGCTTAATTTACCTTTCAGGTTCACGCCGATGATACCCGGGAACTTAAGCTCCCAGGGAAGGCCTGCCATCACGTCAACGGCGTCCGCGCCGCCGACTCCTATGGCTATCATTCCGAGTCCGCCGGCGTTCGGAGTATGCGAATCGGTTCCAATCATCATTCCGCCGGGGAATGCGTAATTCTCCAGCACTACCTGATGTATAATTCCCGATCCGGGTTTCCAGAATCCGATACCGTATTTCGAGGATACCGTTCTCAGAAAGTCATAAACTTCCTTGTTGTCGGTTTCTGCTCTGAGGAGATCGTTCTTGGCGCCAGTCTCCGCCTGTATGAGATGGTCGCAGTGAACTGTAGAAGGCACGGCGACCTTTTTCATGCCCGCGGACATGAACTGTAGAAGCGCCATCTGGGCGGTTGCGTCCTGCATAGCGACTCTGTCAGGCTTGAAATCCACAAAATCTTTACCACGCGTAAAGGGCTTGCCGTATTCGCCGTTCCATAGGTGCGCGTAAAGGATTTTTTCCGCGTATGTCATCTCGCGGTTAAGAATTTTTTTCGCAAAATCAACTTTTGCTTTGTGTGAACTGTAAACCTGTTTGATTAACTCAAGGTCGAACGCCATTTTTTATCTCCTGTGATTAAAATTTTCATCCGCAAAAAAAAGCGGAAAACAATATTAATATTATTTAAAAACATTTTCAAGTTCTTCTATTTTGGAAACCGGCAGCCTGCAGGCGAAATTTTCGCAAACGTAAGCCCTGATTTCATCTTCATTGCTGACTATTTCTTTCAGGTACGGAAGCAATTTCACCGAAACATTATCGTAATGAATAATGCATTTAAGCGGCAGGTATCTTCTGTTTATCGCGCCGTGGATCTCGTCAAATTGCTTGTTCCTAAGATTGCCGGTCAGAATAATGCTTGTAGTGAAATACTTCAGATTGTACTGCGAACACAGCATCCGGGGATATGAAAAGGGGATGTCGCGGATTTTATCAGAAAAACATCTTATGCTCTTTTCGGCTATTTCCCTGTAATAATCGTCTTTGAAAAGAACGTGGAACCGAACGGCGTTGTCTGTCATGATCGAGTTCCCTGAAGGCTCGGCGCCGTCGTAGATGTCCTTCGTCCTGAAAATTATATCCGGTTTGCCCTTTACAGAATCGTAATAACCTCCGTTTTCTTCATCGTAAAACTTTTCCGCGGCTTCTTCGAACAGCCTGCGGGCGAGTTTCAGAAGCTTTCCGCTGAAAGATATATTGTGAAAATCCAGAAGCGCCTTGATAAGAAAAGCGTAATCGGTAAGATCCGCTTCGTGCTTCACTTCGCCTCCGATGGAGCAGTGATAAAGCCTGCTTTCCTTTTCGGAGTACAGATTGTAAATGAGATAAGACACAGCCCTGACGGCAAGAGTCTTGTATTCGTGAATGCCGGTGACGGAATAACCTTTTACGAATGCTGAAATCATTAAAGCATTCCATGAAGTAATGATTTTTGTGTCTAGAAACGGTCTGGGACGCTTGTCCCTGCCGCTTCTCACGAGTGCGATGGATTCCTTTATAATTTCTTCAGTCTGTTCAACTGTAATTTCAAATTTCTTTGCAGTGTCATAAATATCGGCAGCTTTATAGAGCACGTTGCCTGTGCCGAATATATTATGAGGGTCGTTTAAAGTATTGCCTTTGTGCAGAACTCCGAAATGGTGGCAGAAAATTCTTGATTTTTCCGGTCCCAGAATTCTGTCAATCTCATCCTTTTCCCACATGTAAAAATATCCTTCCTGCTTCTTTTCGGGAGTATCTTCCGAAACAGCGCTTTCTGCGTCTTCGGCTGAATAGAAACCGCCGTTTTTGTCTACAAGAAAGTTTTTTACATATTCCAGTGTTTTATTGCCTGCTTCAAGGAATATTTTATTACCGGTAATTGAATAAACATCGAATAAAACTGAAGCGATCTGCGCCTGGTCGTAAAGCATTTTTTCAAAATGCGGGACACGCCACTGTTCATCTACTGAATATCTGTGAAAACCTCCGTCAATGTTATCGAAAATACCTCCGTCATACATCTTTTTCAGTGTGAATGTCACCATGTCGAGCGCGCGTTCATCTTTCGTTTTGTAATAATGAGTCAGCAGAAACTCGAGAAGGGCAGGCCTTGGAAACTTATTGCCGGCGCCGAAGCCGCCGTTTTCATAATCGAAGATCCTGTCGGCCTGTTCAATAACAGTTTCAAATACATTGTCATCTATATCATCGCCCGAAAAATCCTGATTGTTGTAAAGCGTTTCAAATATCTTTTGCGAGCTCTCTATTATTTTATCCTTATCGGTTTTCCACAGTTTGTCTATCTGTGATATGACATCTTCCATTCCGGAACGCCCGTACTTCGCTTTAGGAGGAATGTAAGTGGCGGCGTAAAACGGTTTAAGGTCCGGTGTAAGGAAAAGCGACATCGGCCATCCGCCGGATCCCGTTATCGACTGGAGTATTGTCATGTAAACCCTGTCAAGGTCAGGACGCTCTTCTCTGTCGACTTTAATATTGACGAAAGTCTCGTTCAGCATTGATGCGATACCTTCATCCTCAAAACATTCACGTTCCATAACATGGCACCAGTAGCAGGTCGAATAGCCGACGGAAAGGAAAATCGGTCTGTCGAGTTTCCTTGCGAGTTTAAGCGAATCGTCATTCCATGCGTGCCAGTCGACAGGGTTATATGCATGCTGCAGAAGATACGGACTTTTTTCGTGAATCAGGGAATTTGGTTTATTCTTAGTCATTATAAATTACTTTGCTCATAAGATAGAACAAAAACAAACACTTATAAATTCAATTAGCAAAAAGAGTTCAGCAATTAGAGCGGAATATTATTTTGCCGAAAACTTATTAAAAATAGGGGAGAGAAGAAAAAAGAATAAGGTTTTAATATGGAATGTTTGCTTATATAACAGACCAGACACACCGAACGATTTGTAAATGCGGATCATGAATTCTCATTAAAGTTTATCGGTTAAAGAAAGGCTCAATTAATATTGAGCCTCAGAAATATTCGTACACGATCGGGATAATGTTCTTTTATTATGTGCTGATATGAATTTCCGGTTTATTATCTCACTTTCGCGTCGTATGAAATCATCCAGTGTATGTCATATTTGTCCGTCAGCATCCCGAAATAGGCGCCCCAGAACTGATCAGCCATGGGCATGGTGCTTTTTCCTCCCTCGGAAAGTCCTTTGTATATTCTGTCTGCGTCCTCCCTGCTTTCAGCGCTGATTGTTAGGTGCATATTATTTCCCGGCGTCAGTTTCTGACCCATGGATTCTAGAGCATCCGTCGCCATCAGAATATTCCCGTCACCGAGAGGCAGAGCGATATGCATAATCTTATCCTTCTCGTTATCCGGAATCCTTGCTGACTCGGGTGTGTCTTTGAATCTTGTAACGTTCATAAATTCGCCGCCGAATACGGACTTGTAAAAATTGAATGCTTCTTCTGTATTGCCTTTGAAGTTTAGGTACGGATTGATTTTGATTTTCATTTAATTGTTCTCCTGTATTTATATAGAATTAGAAATCCTGTGATGAATCACTCCATGATGGTCTGTATCTTTACGCCGAAAATATATTTATCGAGCGAGAATTTTCCCGGTCCTAACGTAAAAAACAATATTGCGATTACGAGGTACACTAACGCCAGTTCGTACGAACCGCCGCCTTTCAAATTTACAAACGGGTCCTTCATTACAATCATGTGGGTATAAGTGGCAACTGACATATTTACGACGAAACCAAGCGCAGTCAAAGCGGTGAGGACTCCGAGAATAAGCGCTACCCCTCCTCCGAATTCCGCTAATGCCGAGAGGAACTGGAAGAATGGGGGAATATGCATTGGCGCCTGTTCCGGCATCCACCCGAACGGATTTTGAATCTTTCCCCAGCCGTGATAGAGGAAAGCAATACCCATCACGAGCCGAACTATTAATATGGCGGCCGATGCGGCATCATTTTGCTCCCTTATTTGAAAAAATTTTTTAACCATTGTTTATAGATATTAACCAATGTAGCAGAAAAACGGTTCAGAGTGTGTTATAGACAAGAAATCCGCGTCAATTTTCCCGGTTCTCATTAACCAGTTCGAGATCCCTTCAGCAGAACTAAATAAAAACCGAAAATAATGATTAAAAAGTATAAACGTATAAACCTATCGGGGGAGGCATATGTGAAAAATTTAGATTTACATAATATCTTTATTTTGATGTTTTACTTTTATATTTTAGACCAATAAACAATTAATTTTTTTGGTATTAAATTAAAATCATTTATGGGTATTTTATTCGAAATTAAATACAAGATTTTCGGCGGAAAGAGGAATGAATATCTCGAATTGGTAAAAAAATTAAAGGATTTTTACCTGAACAACGGTATCGAGGATTATAAACTCTACGAAGACGAAAAGGGACAGAATGAATTTACTGAACTGTTCATTTTCGCCGACGAAGCGAGTTTCGAAAAGTTCGAGGACGATACCAACGAAGAGGTAAACGAACTGCTTTCAAAGCTGGTCGGCGAGATGGTCGTCGACAAGAAGGTCAAGTACAAAACCAAGAAACAGGTGCAGCTTTAGCCGAAAGTTTAAATACGGCTTGAATTATGCCAAAGGCAAAAGAAAATACCTTATCGGATTTTTTTAAGAAATTAAAAGTTTCCCAGCCCGAAAAAAACGTCTACGTCAAACTTTTCATCGCAGTTCTCACTATTGTAATTATCAGCCTTCTTCTCCCTTCATATAAGAACATCGATTCCAACATTGAAGTCGGAACCATATGGTCCAGCGAAGACCTTATCGCGCCTTTCACTTTCCCGATTTACAAGGATGAAGCTGACCTCGAGACCGAAAAGAAGGAAGTCAGGGACAAGGTTATCCCGGTTTTCCTCGAGGTGATACCGTCACAGGTGAAATTAAAAGACACACTGGAATCATATTTCAGAAAGCTGGAATACCTTCTTTCACTTAATGTAAAACAGGACAAGACGGGAAAAAAAGCCGATGTGCTGAAGAATCTGAAAGACGAACTGAATCTGCGGTTTACCGAAGAACAACTTTCTTATCTGACTAAATTCTATAAGGGCGACCTGAAGATTGATAATAACGCAAAATATTCTGATTTCACCAGACAGATCACGCGGGGAATATCCGAATCGATGAAAATGCCGATTATCAATTACGACAAGTCGAAGATTGTCTCACAGAAAATTTCCGTGAAGCGGAGCGACGAGAAGGTCCAGAGAATCGAGTCTGTTGATAAGTACAGCACTCTCAACGAAGCCAAGACTAAATTCGACGCTTCAGTATCCGCGGTAATAAAAGACGATAACCTCCGCATAATTGCAGGCATTATTTCTGACAATTTCATTAAAGAAGAGCTTTTCTACGATAAAGAACTTACTGATCTGGAAATCCAGAACCGGATAGACCAGATTCCGAAAACAATAGGTATTGTAAGGGAGAATGAAAGAATAATAAGCAAACACGACCCGATAACAAAGATGACGAAGCTGAAGCTCGATTCTTTCAAAAAGATACGTCTTGAAAGACTGGGAGTTCAGGATTATTTCGCGCAGGCGCTGGGGAAAATCCTTACTGTGATAGTTCTTGTGGTAATATTCGCGTTTTATCTTTTCTATCTCCGCAAGGATATTTTCGAAAGGAATTCCCGTCTTGCGCTTATCAGTTCGCTAATTATTTTAGTTTCATTCTTCGCTTTCATGAGCCTGAACCTGAAAGTGAATTCGCCTATCGAGCTTCTTATATTCATACCCGTAGCGTCTATACTTCTTACGATAATATTCGATTCCAGGCTCGCTTTCTTTGTAATCGTAATTACTTCTTTTTTAATCGCAGCAATAAGAGGAGGGGATTATACAATCGCTTTCATATCGCTTTGCGGTTCGGCTCTGGCGATATTCAGCGTGAGGGACATTAAAAACAGATCGCAGATTTTCAGGTCATTCTTTTTTATAATCGGAGGTTACGCAATTTCGATAATTGCTGTAGGGCTCGACAGGTCGGAAACATTATCGAAGATAGCTGTGAATCTCTCTTACGCCGCCGTAAACGCAATAATGTCTCCCGTTATCGCTTACGGGCTGCTGATATTTTACGAAAAAGCTTTCAGAATTACAACAGACCTGACGCTTATTGAACTTGCCGATTTCAATCAGCCATTGTTGAGAGAGCTTTCTGCGAAAGCGCCCGGAACATTCCACCACAGCGTCGTCATGGGCAACCTGTCCGAGGAAGCTGCGGCTTCAATCGGCGCTAACAGGATACTTGCCAGAGTAGGGAGTTATTATCACGACATCGGCAAGGCGTTAAAGCCGGATTTCTTTGTTGAGAATCAGATGGAGAAGAAGAACAAGCATGAGGGAATGAACCCTACATTAAGCGCGAAGGTAATTATCGCGCATGTTAAAGAAGGGATTGAACTCGCAAAAAAGCACAGGATCCCGCAGGAGGTCATTGATTTCATACCGATGCATCACGGGACAACGCTTGTTTCTTTCTTCTACAACAAGGCTAAGAATCTGACAGACGAAAGCAAAGAAGACGTTCTGGACTATATTTACAGGTATCCGGGCCCGAAGCCTCAGAACAAGGAGACGGCCATCGTTATGCTTGCGGATACTGTAGAAGCCTCGACTAAAGCTATCGAAGACCCGACTCCGAAAAAACTTGAAGACAAAATAGACGAAATTATTAAGAAAAGATTCATCGAGGGAGAGCTGGACGACTGCGACCTGACCCTCAAAGATCTGACAAGAATAAAGAAAAGTTTCCTTAAAATACTGATCGGCATTTATCATCAGCGAATAAAATATCCCGAAGAAAAGGCAGAAAATGAATGATTTTGAATCATTTAAGAAGCAATTCCTTAATCATCTAAGGCTTGAAAAAGCTCTATCCGAAAATACTGTAAACAATTATTCTTTTGACATTAGCTTTTTCATCAACTACCTGACAGAGGAGAAAAAGATTATCGACATCAGGTCCGTGAATGAAGAAGCGGTAGAAGGGTATATTTATTTCCTGAGGAACAGAAAGAACAAGAACAAGGATTATTATTCCGTTAAGTCGATCAACAGGTACATATCCACATTAAAGTCGTTCTTTAAATTTCTTGTATCGGAGAAAGCTATCGACAGAAATCCGACAGAGATAATCGAAACCCCGAAAATGGCGAGGAACCTTCCGCAGGTATTGAGCGTAAAGGAAATCGACAGCCTGCTCGGGAAAACCGATAACTCCGACGTCCTCGGTTTGAGGGACAGAGCAATGATGGAGGTAATGTACGCTTCCGGCCTGAGGGTAAGCGAAGTAATAAATCTTGAGGTGCAGAATATTCTATCCGGTGAAGGGATTTTAAGGATATTCGGGAAAGGGTCCAAGGAAAGGATTGTGCCCATCGGAAGTTCGGCAATACAGTATCTGCAGAAATATTTTGACAAGAGCCGTCCCTATCTTAAAAAGCCGTTTTCCGACGATACGGTTTTTCTGAATCACAGGGGGAGAAAAATGTCAAGAATGGCTGTCTGGAATATTATTTCGAAATACGCCAAACTTGCCGGAATCAGCAAGGCCATTCATCCGCATACATTAAGGCATTCATTCGCGACGCATTTACTTGAGGGGGGCGCCGATATAAGAATAATTCAGGAAATGCTCGGTCACAGCGATATATCGACAACACAGATTTACACGCACGTTGACAGGGAATATCTTATAGAGGTTCATAAGACATATCATCCCAGGAAGTAATTAACAAGTTACTTTAAAGAAAATATTTTTTTATTATAAATATAGATTAGTTAATAGCGCCGGCTGATAAATAAAAAACTTGAAAATAGACGGCTTTTTAACTAACTTAAAAGCGGAAAATATATAATTTTTATTTTATAATTTGTCAGAATTTTTTTCAAAATGTGACTAACAAAGCGGAGCTATATCCAAATTAAGCAATAAAATATTATATTGAAAAAACAAAAATTTATAAATATATAATTAATTTATTCAAATGAAAAACTCAGATTTCAACGATAATGAGTTGTTAGAAAGCGAACTTGAGGGTGAGCGGCACAATATAATGGACTATATTGGCATACTTAGGAACAATATACTGCCGATAGTTCTTATATTTGCCATCTCGATGATCGTCACGTACATTTACATCAAGAATTACCCGATAAATTACAGAGCGACAACAATTGTGAGGATCGACAAACCGAGGAGCGGTATTCTTGAGTCGCAGAGCTTGTCTTTCAACGTGAATCTTACCGGTAATCTTGAGAGATTTTTGCTTAACCAGATCGAAGTAATGAAGAGCTACTACATCAGGGATATAGTAGCCGGGGCGATACTGGACACAATGAAGTCCGTGCCCTCTCTTACGAATTTTAAATTTCTTACTTCACCGGTTAACGACAAGGAGCGGAAACTTCTTAACAGAGAGGAGCTGCGAAGAAAGCTTCTAAGGGACGTTAAGATCGACGTTAAAAAGAACGTTGACGCCGTGACTGTATCGCTTGAAGGATTGAATTTTTACGAAGTCCAGATGGTGGTAAACATTTATTCAACCGTATTCGTGGAATATTCGAAAGAGATTAACAAAGAGGACCTGATTAACGTCAAGAAGTTCCTTGAAGTGGAAAAGGACAAAAAGTATAAAGACCTTTCGAATTCCGAGTCGGAGCTTGAAGAGTTTCAGAAAAGGTCCGGCTTCGTAGCCCTTGACGACCAGTCGAAAACCTTAATCGAATCAATTTCTAAATATGACGAGGAGAAAAACCTTGCCCAGATAGAGTTGAAGTCCACCGAGAACGAATTATCGAACCTGCGGAAGGAATCGGACAAATCGGATCCAAAATTATACGATTATGTATCCGGTCAGATAACGCAGCCGTACATAATGGAATTGCAGAGGCAGATCGCAGATGTGGAAGTAAAGCGTGACCTCGATCTCTCCACGGCGACGGAGACAAGGTTAAAGGAAAAGATAACGAACGAATCGAAAGTCAAGATTGACATGCTCAGGAAAAATCTTGAAGAAAAAACAGAACTGATACGGATGGGACTGCTAAGCGAGACGCCCGAGAGCAAAAGGGCATTATCGCAGAAGATTTTCGACGGCATGCTGAAATCGAGTTCGCTTCAGACAAGAATAAAAAGCGTGGGGGATATTCTGAAAAGATATGAAAATGAGTTTGAGAAACTTCCCTCGCAGAGTATTGAACTTGCAAAACTTGAAAGAAGCAGGAAATCGAATGAGAAGCTGTATCTCGCTCTTGAAGAGAAATATCAGGAAGCGACAATCAATGAGCGTTCCAGGCTTGGATACGCGGAACTTCTCGATCCGGGAATTGACAACATCGGGCCGGTATCGCCTAATAAAAATCTGATTCTGCTGACCGGTGTAGTAATCGGTCTGGCATTGGGTCTGGGGTTTGCTTTCACAAGAAATTATCTTGATAAATCCATTAAAAGTCCCGAGCAGCTTGAAGCCGCAGGCGCAAGCGTTCTTTCGTGGATCCCGAGCTTCAAGGAGCTTGTCGAGGTGCATTCTCCCGAAACGGATTTTATCGTAGAGCTCAAACCCTCTTCTACAGTATCTGAAGCGTTTAAAGCTCTGAGGACAAGAATTCAGTATTCAAAAATCGAAGAGGATCCGATAAAAACAATATTGGTTACAAGCACCATTCCCTCCGAGGGCAAGACCATTGTTTCAACCAATCTTGCGGGCAGTTTCTCGATGACAGGAAAGAAAACACTCCTGCTCGACTGTGACTTAAGAAAACCCAGGATTCATAATCTCATGAAGAGCGACAGATATCCGGGTCTTAGCGATAAGCTTTTTGAGAACGTTACTTACGAGGACGTAATCAGAAAAACGAAGCTGGAGAACCTAAGTTATATAACCAGCGGCACAATTCCGCCGAACCCTTCGGAGCTTCTCGGGTCAATGCAGATGAAGAATCTGCTTGAGGAATTAAGGGGCATGTTCGATATGATAATAATCGATTCGCCGCCTTTCGTTTCCGTAACGGACTCAGAGATATTGTTCAACGTATGCGACGGAACCATACTCGTCTCCCGCGCTAACCTGACGCCGTTTGATGCCTTCATAAAAACATACAGGAGGCTTCATAAAATTAATCCTCACAATATTCTCGGATGTGTCCTGAACGATTTTGCATTCAAGAGCTCTTACGGATATTATTACAATTACTACTACTATTATTCAAAGCCGGACAGTTCCAAGTCAAAGAAAAACTTGAAATAATCTTTGATTCATGATTGATTTTACTCTATCTGCATATGAGCTTCTTCTTGATTCGATAAGGAGCGCCGGATACAGATCATTTACAATGAAAGAATGGATGGAAAATGGCGGTTCAGAATATGTTGTGATAAGGCACGATGTAGACAGAAGAGCGGGTAATGCGCTGTCTACGGCCAGGCTTGAAAAAACAAAAGGAATAAAAGCGACTTATTATTTCAGGATGACAAAAGGTTCGTTCAAAGAAGATATAATACGGCAGATATCTGAAATGGGGCACGAAATCGGTTATCATTACGAGGACCTTTCAAGAAACAACGGCAATTATGAAAATGCAATGGCTGATTTTAAATCAAATCTCGGCAAACTCCGGAGTATAGCTGAAATCAGTACGATAGCAATGCACGGAAAACCTTCATCGGGCATAAATAACCTTGATATGTGGAAGAACTGCGACTGCAGTGAGTTTGGACTGACAGGAGAGGCGTATTTAACTCCGGATTATTCAGACGTATATTATTTCTCGGATACAGGCAGAAGCTGGAAAGGTAAGACAAAAACAAATTACAGGGATCTCACGGGCGGATTGAATGATGATAATGTCAGAAGTACTGCGGATCTTGTTAACTTTATCCGCAGGGAAAAGCCGGGAAAGATCGTTATTATGACGCATCCCGAAAGGTGGAACGGCACGTTTACGGGTTATTCATATTATCTGCTCCGCGACAGCGCGATTAACCTTGCAAAAACAATTCTGCGGCCTGTAATAAATCACCGGTAAAAATTGGAATTCAGCATAAGAAAATATTTAAGGGCACAGTATTCAGGAAGCGAAGACAGCTTTGACGTTTTCCTGAAGTCGATCGGAATTATCGCTTTGTTCTGGCTTTCTGTGTTATGCGTGTATGTATTTCCCGTAGGTATCGACAAATTATTTTTCGGAATTCTTATGGCGTTATTCTGGATTTCGAAAAACGATTATTTCTGGTTCGCTTTCTTTATTATCATTTCTTTTAACCCGGCTGGATTCTTCCAGGAATCATCCGCTGAGGATCTGAGGCGTCTGCCTCTTTTCAATATTATCCCGAGAGCGTCGTTGTCCGTTCTCGACTTATTCTTGATAATAGCTGTTATAAAGGCGATTTCGAAAGGGAGAAAAACCCGGTACAAGGATGTTCTTGGAATCAAGAACATATTTATTTTCCTGATTTATCTTCTGGGAATTTCGATTATTCAGGGATTCACCATCAAGACATTTATCAGCCAGCCTCTCCGCGGAATATTCTTTTATACGTTCTTCTTTTCTTTTCCTTCGCTTGTAAAGACAAGGAAAGACACGTTTAAATTCATGTACATGTTCTTCCCGTTTGTATTCCAGGAATTATTCGCGCAGTGTTATCTGCTATACACCGGCGAATACATACAGACTCTGTTCAATGCGGATGCTGTAATGATAATTTTCAGGGATAAGCTTATGTACGACAGTATCAGGAGTATAGCTCACGGATATGCCATAGTCGTAATGTCTTTCGTTTTCAGCATGATTGTCTTTGACTCAATTGACAGAATGTCTTCGAAAGCATATTTGATAATTATCATGATAGCCGCGTCGATTTCAGTATTAATATCCGCGACGAGGCAGACTATACTTATGTTCGCGCTGATGTTCATCATCTACGTCCTCTTCGTCACTAAAAACAAGAAAAGTTTTGTTGTACAGCTCACAATGATAGGGCTCGTTTTGTTCCTGATTTTTGATTACATGAATGTTCTTGACATTAATTACACGCTTAGCGCGTCCATCAACAGGCTTACCGGTGCCGTACAGTTTCAGAACGGTTCTATAGAAGCGGAAGATACGCTTGAATTCAGGCTGACGGAAAGGCTGCCGATTCTCTGGGAGCATATTAAGCGAAGTCTGTTTCTCGGGTACGGGTTTTCGGACGAGTATTTCCAGTATTACGACGGCCATCTAGGGGGAATCCTTATCGGTCTGCTTCAGGCGGGTATCCTCGGACTTATGGTTTACATGGCATATGTCGTAAAACTGTACAAGGAAGTATTAAAGTATATACGGATTTTCGGTCAGAAGATTACTTTGACAAATACTTTAAAATCATCACTGGTCGGTATGAGCGGATTCTTCTTTCTCAATCTTTTCATTAATCCGATGATTGTCCTAAACTTCCAGTCGAGACCCCAGGAATTTTTCATTCTGATGGTACTGGTTTCTCAGTTTATTAACTTCGGAAGGGTGGAATATATGTTAAAAAGGAAGCTCAAAAACGGGATGAAGTCCGGTATGAAACCGGCTCTTTCGAATGAAACAAAAAGGTCTTAACTAAAATCATAAAAGATGAAAGTAGTAATTCTATGTGGCGGCATGGGAACAAGGTTAAGGGAAGAAACGGAATACAAGCCTAAACCCATGGTTGAAATAGGCGGGAAGCCGATTCTGTGGCATATAATGAAGTTGTATTCGCATTACGGTTACAATGATTTTGTCCTCGCGCTCGGATATAAGGGAAGTATCATTAAAGATTATTTCCTGAATTACCGGCTTTATAATTCCAGTTTCAATATTAAGATCGGCGGCGAGGATGGTATAAGGTATTACCAGAGCGTAAAGGAAAACTGGAATGTTACCCTGGTTGATACCGGGCTTGATTCCATGACAGGATACAGGCTGAAATCCTGCAGCAGTTATATAGATACCGAAAGATTCATGCTTACTTACGGTGACGCCGTTAGCGATGTTAATATAAAAGAGCTTGTAGAATTCCACGAAAAGCAGAAGACAATCGGAACGGTGACGGGAGTCTATCCGCCTTCCAGGTTCGGTGACCTTGAATTCAGCGGGAACAAGGTCCTGAATTTCAAAGAGAAACTAAAAGATTCCGAGAACAAGTATCCGATAAACGGTGGATTCTTTGTTTTTAACAGGTCTTTTCTTGACCTTATACCTGATGACAAAAACTGCGATCTTGAAAGGGATCCGATGAAGAAGCTTACGGATGCGGGTGAATTGTCTTTTTACAGGCATACAGGATTCTGGCAGTGCATGGACACTTACCGTGATTACATTAACCTGAATGATCTCTGGAATGAAAATCCTCAATGGAAATTATGGGAATGAAAATTAATTCCGATGCTTACAAAGGCTTGAAAGTCCTCGTGACGGGTGCAACGGGGTTTAAAGGGTCATGGCTTATACACTGGCTTAAGCTGATGGGAGCCGAAGTAAGAGGCTTCGGGTTAAGCCCTGAATCGGACCCTAATCTGTATGAATCGTTAAAAAACAACGTATCGGGTGATTTGCAAATCAAGAATATTCTTGACAGGGAATATTTGCACGAATTAATGTCCGGTTTCAAGCCTGTTCTCGTTTTCCATCTCGCGGCGCAGCCGCTTGTTTCGGTGTCGTATGAAGATCCCCGTGATACGCATATGACCAATATATTCGGACTTATAAATCTTCTGGAGGAACTGCGTGTTAGTGACAGCGTCAGAGCCGCAGCAATAATCACGAGCGATAAGTGTTACAGCACAGAATACGGGAAGAGAAAGTTCAAAGAAGACGATCCGATGGGCGGGATGGACCCGTACAGCGCCAGCAAAGCATGTGCGGAGATAATAACTAAATCTTATTACAATTCATTTTTCCGTGAAAAGCCCGCTGCGTTCGCCACATTGCGCGCAGGAAATATCATAGGCGGAGGAGACTGGTCAAGAGACAGGCTCATTCCGGATATCGTAAGGTCTTTAACTTCCGGAAGAAAAATAGTCTTACGCAATCCGGATTCAGTGCGACCGTGGCAGCATGTACTTGACGCTTTGTCGGGCTATCTTATAACGGCGGAAATGATGATGACGGGTAAATTATCCGGTCTAAATTCTTTTAATTTCGGTCCGTCACTGAAGACAGATTATACTGTTTTAAAAATTGCTGAAGATTTCGCAGGAAAATTCTTCGGAGATAAATTTGAAATAGAATTGCGTAAACCTGATTTTGCTGAAACAGATTACCTCCGGCTCGACTCGTCGAAATCATCGGATGTTCTCGGCTGGAAAAGCTGCTGGGATACCGGAAAAAGTCTGGAGAAGACTGCGGACTGGTATAAACGTTTTTACGGCGGGAAAGAAACCTCATCGGACATTTGCACTGAACAAATAGAGGACTATTTAAACGATATAAATATTTAGAATGGAATTTACATTTGATTATCTTGAAAATCAGCTTAAGTTCCTGCTGAACGCCGGTTATGAATTCTGTACATGCACCGAATATCTTGAAAGAAAGATTAAACCGGTGAACAAGTTAGTTGTAAACCGTGTGGATATCGATTTCAAAATGCCGAAAACAAGGTACATCCTCGACATTTTTGAAAGACTCGGCATACGGGGTACATTCTTTGTCAGGATGCATGCTCCGGAATATAATCTGTTTGATTTCGAAAATTACAGAATACTTAAAAGGGCATTGTCCGGCGGCAATGAAATCGGATATCATTCTGAAGTTGAGGACCAGGCAGCGATTTGGGCGGAGGATTCGGAATCCTGCCTAAGACGCGACATAGACGTTCTGAACAGAATTCTGGAGATTAAAATAAATGGCGTTGCCAGTCATAACGGCATGACCGGACTTAACAATCTGGATTTCTGGAAATCGAGAAAACCCTCGGATTTCGGTTTGTTGTATGAAGCATACGACAGCAGGAGCTTCGGCCTGTTCGATAATTCTCTTTATATTTCCGATTCCGAGTGGACAAGATGGAAATGCTATAATAACGGCAAACTGTCTGAAGGCGACAGGAGGAGTCCGGCGGAACATGCCGCGGATTCTCCGAATCTGATTTATCTTCTGACTCATCCGGATACATATTATTTCAAACACTTTTACGAATAAAGAGTATGATTAAAGGAAAAGACATATATCTTTCTCCGGTAGAACCCGAAGAGATACAGCTATTGCTCGGGTGGATAAACGACAGGGAGACGGTCCATTACAATACTTATTACATGCCCGTATCTAAGATCCAGCAGAAAGGCTGGTATGAAAAGATGATGAAGTCTGACGACGTATTCCTTTTCGGTATCAGAAAAAAAAGAAGCGGAAAATTAATCGGTACCTGCCAGCTGTGCGGAGTAAACATGATTGACAGGAACGCAGAATTGAGAATCAGAATAGGGGACACGAAAGAAAGAGGAAAATCGTACGGAACACAGGCGTCGTCTCTGCTGCTTGATTTCGGATTTAATGATTTAAACCTGAATAAGATTTATCTTCACGTCTTCGCGGATAACGCAAGGGCGATCGCAAGTTACCAGAAGCTCGGATTCAGGCATGAAGGCACGATGAAAAAACATGCGCACGTCAACGGTAAGTATACTGACGTAAAGATAATGAGCATCTTCAGAAAATGAGTGTAACCGCGATACATCAGCCTGATTTCATGCCTTGGCTCGGATTTTTCGATAAAATTTCCAGGTGCGATAAATTTGTGGTGCTTGATCACACTATGAATCAGCCCGGCAGTACTGCATTCAGATGCAGAAGGGTAAAGTTTCTTATAAACGGTAGGGAAAACTGGTTAAGCATTGCTTTGGAAAAATCCGGATCTTCCGATGTGCAGCCGATCAATCAAATGCGCATTAAACCTGAAAGCGAAAAGGATTCTGAAAAAAGATTAAAGTCGATTCGTGAAAGCTATTCGCGTGCTCCGTTTTTCACGGAAATATTCCCGTTAATCGAAAGATATTTTAAGTCAGAGGAAATGTCTTTGTTAAAGAGAAATATGTCGTTTATTTTTGAAGTATTCGGAGGACTGGGAATTAATCCCGAAGTGATATACAGTTCCGGGCTTAACTGCGAAAAAAGCTCTTCAGAGCTCATGCTTGAAATATCTTTAAAAACCGGAGCGTCTGCTTATTTAAGCGGTGACGGAGCGCACGGTTATCTTGTTCCGGATATGTTTAAAAATGCCGGAATTGAATTAATGTACAATAATTTTGTGCATCCCGTTTACAGACAATTTAACGTCAGTGAATTCGTCGGCGGTTTATCCGTCATAGACGCGCTGATGAATATTGGTTTTGAAGGAACGGGCAATTTAATAAGAAATAAACATTTAAATATAACAATACCGTGAATATTTCGGAAAGAAAAATTAAGGGAGTATTTGAAATAACGCTCGCACAGATAAATGATGACAGGGGATTCTTCATGAGAGCGTACGATCAGAAAATATTCGAGTACTTTAACATCGACCGCAAATGGGTTCAGGAGAATCATTCAAGGTCGGAGAAGAAAGGAATTATCAGGGGATTGCATTTCCAGTATCCTAATTTCGCTGAAGCGAAACTTGTCAGATGCATACGCGGCGCAATATTCGACGTTTACCTGGATCTTAGAAAAAATTCTCCGACATTCGGCAAATGGGAATCTATAGAGCTGACGGAACAGAACAGAAAAATGATTTTCATACCGAGAGGCTTTGCCCATGGTTTCTGTACGCTGAGCGAAATCAGCGAGGTAACATACAAGGTGGACAATTTCTACAGCAAGGACCACGATTCAGGAATTATATGGAACGATCCTGATTTGAAGATAAACTGGCCGACTGACAAACCTGTATTATCGGAAAAAGATCAAAAGCTTCCGTCATTAAAGGATTTCATAACGAGGCAGACATCAATAGAAGAAGAAGTATGAACATAAGATTGTTTGCTCCTTTTCTCGGAGAAGAGGAGCTTAATGAAATACGGGATTCATTCAACAAGTCGTGGGTCGGACTCGGCGAGAAGGTATCGGCTTTCGAGAGGGCTTTTGAAAACTACATCGGCTGCAGTAAGAGTATAGCGGTTAATTCCGCTACGGCAGCATTGCATCTGTCCCTGTCCGTATACGGCTTCAAGCCCGGCAGGAAAGTGCTGGTGCCCGATATTACGTTCGCATCGACTGCATTCGCGCCTTTATACAACAATCTCGAGCCGGTGTTCGTTGATGTCTATGAAGATGATATTACAATGTCGGTCGAAGATCTGGAAAATAAATATTCTCCGGATTGCGTTGCCGTCATGCCGGTTCATTACGGCGGGCAGCCTGCGCATATGGACAGGATTACTGAATTTGCAAAATCAAAGAATCTCAAAGTCATCGAGGATTGCGCTCATACGATCGGCGCATCTTACAAAGGCAATAAACTCGGCCTGTGGGGTGATATCGGATGCTTCAGTTTTGAAGAGAAGAAGGCTATGACGACTGGTGACGGAGGTATGATATGCAGTAACGACGCGGAATTAATTTCCAAACTGAGCTCTATGAGGTGGCTGGGTATTGACAAAGAATCCTGGAAAAAATCGAAGCCGGATGAAGACAATGAATACAAACACTGGTACTATGATATAGATTATCTCGGATTTAAATACAACATGAACGATTTATCGGCTTCAATAGGATTGGTGCAGCTGAAAAAGCTGGATGAGATGAACAGTATCAGGAGCGGTCTGATAGCAAGGTACATGGAAGGAATTGGCAGCCTGAAAAAGATCAGGCCGATACTTCCTTTTGAGCCCGTGAAATATTCTTACTGGCTGTTCGGGGTCAGATGCGAAAAACGGGATGAACTTATAAAGTTTCTGAAACAAAACGGAATCGCTACAGGAGTCCATTACGTGCCGCTTAATATGGTGAACTATTTCAGGCAATGGCCCTCTAAGTGCAGTACTGCGGAAGCTGTATGGAAGGAATTCGTAACGTTGCCTTTGCATGTGCAGCTAACTGCGGAAGAACTTGATTATATAATTGACAAGCTAAAGGAATTCGAAAATAAATTTTTATAAATTGGCTAACCCGAGAGTTACAGTATTGATTTTAAGCTATAACGGAAAACATCTTCTGGATGAAGCAATTACTTCATACAATGTAAATGATTATGATAATTTTGAAATTGCTGTAATTGATAACGGTTCATCGGATGGAACGATGGAGCATCTCAAAACATTTTACCCGGATGTTACCGCATTGAGGTTAGAAAAAAACAGAGGCTATTCGGGAGGATTCAATTACGGACTGGAATATGCCTTCGGAATAAAGAAATCGGATTACGTTCTTGTTACAAACAACGATGTCAAGGCCGATTCTTCGTCAATAAAGGAACTCGTTAAAGTGGCGGAGAGCGACACCCGAAACGGATTCGTGACGGGAAAAGTTCTTTTCTATGAACGGAAGAATGTTTTTCAGACTGTAGGTCTCTCATATGATCCTGTGCGCATTAACGGCGGTCATATAGGATGGGGTGAGGAAGATACCGGACAGTACGATGAGGTTACTGAAAGGCATTTTGCGGATGACGTATTTATGCTCGTTAGCAGGAAGCTTTACGAAGAAACAGGCGGCTATGACGAGGAATTTGTTCTTCAGGCAGAACAATTTGACTGGCAGTTCAGGGCAAAAAACAACGGTTACAGGATTATGTACACTCCATATGCGAAGATCTGGCATAAAGACAGCATGACAATAGGAAGAAATTCGCCATCAAAATCTTATTATGACGCAAGGAATCCGATGATAGTTCTTATGAAGAACCTTAAACCATGCGCATTCCGGAAATATTTCTGGCTGCATCTCCGGAAAGACATAATTCGGTCGTCTCTAGTCAATCTGAAGAATTCAAGGGTCGACATTTCAATAAAGATATGGGAAGGGTTTGTCTCAGGCCTGCTGTGGGGGATAAACAATAAAAAGCTGACTATAAAACATTTCATATAAATGGGTCTTGGAATCCGTAAAATATTCAGGTCGTTGAATTCGGGCGTAACATCCATGAAGTTTTCCTTGCGGAATTTCTTTCTGGGTTTTGACAATGCATGTTTGTTACTTAAGTATGCCGACAAAAATGCGTTAACCGGCATTCTGCGGAAGCACGGAGCTTCTGTAGGGGAAAACTGCGATATCGAAACAGGACTTGCATTCCATAATTGCACAGACTTCTCGAACCTGATAATCGGTGCTAATTCACATGTCGGTAAAAATTGCTTTTTTGACCTCGCTGGGAAAGTCGAGATCGGGAATAACGCAGTAATATCGATGAACACAAGTTTTCTCACTCACATAAATATTCACAAGTCAGAGCTCGAAGATATTTATCCTTCGCGTATATCCGGGATAAAAGTAGGCGATAACGTTTATATCGGAGCCGGCTGCATTCTGCTTATGGGAGTGGAAATCGGAAGCAGCTCACTTGTTGCGGCAGGAAGCACAGTGACAAAATCATTCGAGCCCTGCAGTTTTATTGCCGGAACGCCGGCAAAATTTAAAAAGACTATTCAGAAGTAAATTGCTTGCCCAGAAATTAGTCCTTAGCTATTTCTCGAAAATTGCCGCGCAGTTGATTCAGATGATTGCCATGTTTATCGTGGCAAGAATTGTGGGTCCGGGAGTGCTCGGTACTCTGGCTTTCGGTCTGGCTTTCGTTTCTATGTTCCTATTCGTAGCTGATCTGGGTCTCGGATCAGCGCATATAAAGCTTATTTCCGAAGGTAGGGACGAATCGGAATGTATAGGGACATATGCGTTGCTGAAGTCCGCTGTAAACGTTCTTTTTGCCGTAATTACTCTCGGCTATTATCTGATTCAGAAGTATATTCTCGAGATTCCGTTTGAGAGCAGGGAGCATGAGATTGTAATTCTCATATACCTTGTTATAACAACCGTCAGCCAGTTTTTCCTTATTCCCAGCACCACCTTCGCGGCGAAGACGGAGCAGGCCAAACAGGACATTCCGAATTTCATACAGATACTTTTATACCAGATACTTCGTGTCATTGCAGCTGTAGCCGGATTAAAAGCGATAGGCCTTGCGTTCTCCAATCTTGCAGCAGTGCTTCTTGTTATACCGGTTTATTTTTACCTATTCAAAGATTATAAAATAGGCAGGTTTAACAGGGAGCTTGCTAAGGAATATTTTAAGATATCCCTTCCTGTCATTGTTGTTATAATTGTCCAGACTTTGATTTATTCGTCTGACAGAGTGGTGCTTCAGTATCTTACCAATTCGGTGGAGGTCGGGTATTATTCTGCCGGGTTTGCGATAAGCCAGTTCATTAAACTGATAGAATCGTCAGTAGGATTGTTGTTCTTTCCTCTGTTCTCAGGCCTCCTTGCAAACCGTGATTTCGAAAAACTGAATTCGAGCATAAACAAGTACGAGAGATTTAACATTGTTTACATTCTGCCCGTAGTAGCTGCGGTGTCGATCAGCTCTGATCTTGTCGTTAAGCTTGCGCTCGGCAGCAAATACACGGATACAATTCCGGTGCTTGGTTTCATAAACATATCCATGTACATATCGCTTATAAGTCTGCCTTACCTTAATCTTATATCGGGCAAAGGGCTTTTCAAGCTTTCGGCTCTTATACATGTATGGAGTCTTGCTGTATATTTTGCCGCTGCTTATCTGTTTGTTTCGCCCGGTATGCTTGGTCTGAAAGGCACAGGAATAGCAATTTCATTAATTACAGTGAATCTGGTGCTGGGTTTGACGTTCATATACTTTGTCGGGAAACGAATTCCCGAAATTAAGGTACTGAAAGACAAATATCTTTTCCTTTTTGGAATTACATTCAGCCTTCTGTTTCTTGCGGTATACAATTTAATACCCGATAATATTTACTCGCATTTCGCCGCAGTATTAATATTTCTCGCTGTCTATTTCGCTACCGGATATTTCGGAAGAATTTTCAGCAGGGACGATTACAGGATGGTGTTCGAAATAATTAATTCCCGAAAAATGTTTGATTACATCAATAAAGAAATTACAAAAAAGAAAAAATGAAGATTCCTTTAGCAAAGCCGTATTTCCTTCCTGAAGACGCAGAGCGCATAAAGGAAGTCCTTAATTCGGGCTGGGTCGTGCAAGGGCCGAAAGTCAGTGAATTTGAGACAGCATGGTCGGAATTTACCGGAGCAAGACATTCGGTCGCCGTTAGCAGCTGCACAACTGCACTTCATCTGGCACTGATTGCTTCAGGAATCGGTAAGGGCGATGAGGTCATACTGCCTTCCTTTACATGGATTGCAACAGCCAATGCTGTCGAGTATACCGGAGCTAAGCCGGTTTTCTGCGATATAAATACGGATACTTTTAACATTGATTCAACATCTTTAGCAAAACATATATCGGCAGACACAAAAGCCGTAATTCCTGTACACCTGTTCGGATTGAGCGCAGATATTGATTCCGTATCTGAGGTATTGGGAGATAAAAATATTACGGTTATTGAAGACGCGGCTTGCGGTTTCGGAGCATACAGGAACGGGGAACACAGCGGGTTAAAGGGCAGGTCCGGATGCTTCAGCTTTCATCCCAGAAAAGCAATAACGACAGGGGAAGGCGGAATGATTGTGACACGTAATGAAGAAGATGCCGCCATTTTAAGACAACTCCGGGACCATGGCGCGAATACTGAAAAGTCATCCGCGAATGTACCGTACCTTCTTCCCGAATTTAATATACTCGGTTATAATTACAGAATGACGGATATTCAGGCAGCCTTAGGAACGGCGCAGGTGCGCAGGGCGGATGATATTCTGAAAAAAAGACGTGCAATCGCCGCGAAATACGATATTGCTCTGAAGGATGTAGAGTTTCTTTCATTGCCGAAGGTACAAACGGGATGCATACACGGATACCAGTCGTATGTATGCATGTTTGTTTCTGGGAAGATGGATATAAATTCCGTCGATGCAGTGAGCGAAAAAAGAAACAAGTTCATGCAGTATCTTTCGGATAACGGTATATCGACACGGCCGGGAACACATGCCGTCCATGCACAGAAATATTATTCGGAAAAATACGGGTTAAATCATTCAGATTATCCTAATTCGTATATTGCCGACAGGTGCAGCGTGGCTTTGCCGGTTTATCCGGGAATGACGGATGAAGAATTCGGTCACATCGAAGAAGTAATAAAAAAATATAAATAATGTGCGGAATAACGGGGATATTCAACCTTAACGGCGAGACAGTAGAGGAAAGACTCGTAAATGAGATGACGGACACTCTCGTTCACAGAGGACCCGATGATTCCGGTATCTTCTGCGAAAAAAATACGGGACTCGGGCACAGGAGATTGTCTATCATCGATGTTTCCGAACGGGGTAAACAGCCCATGATATCCCGCAATAAAGAATGGGTGATTGTGTTCAATGGCTGCATTTATAATTACAAAGAACTGCGGTCGGAGCTGTTGGAAAAGGGCGCCGGATTTATTTCGACCAGTGACACAGAAGTAATACTCGAAGGTGTTTCATTATTAGGTATTGAATTCCTGAAGAGGCTTAACGGAATGTTTGCCATAGCATTGCTTAACAGGAAGGAAAACAAAGTATACTTGTCCAGGGACAGATACGGAATAAAACCGTTGTACTATTATTTTGACGGGACAAAACTTGTCTTTGCATCAGAAATTAAAGCGCTGCTGAAACACCCGGGTATTAAAGCTGAACTGAACATGGAAGCGCTGAATGAATATTTTACATTTCAGAATCTATTTACGTACAGTACTTTTTTCAGGGGGATAACCCTGCTTCCGCAGGCAAATACGGTGGAAATCGGCAAAGAAACAAAATCCGTAAAGCACATTTCCTGGTGGGATTATGATTTCACTTCCACGGATATCACGATGACGTTCGAAGAAGCGAAATCAGAGACTGCAAGACTGTTGAAGCAGGCAGTCATAAGGCAAATGGTTTCCGACGTTCCTGTAGGCAGTTATTTATCGGGAGGTATGGATTCTGGATCGATTACAGGAATTGCTTCTACTGTATCTGAACGTCTTTCTACTTTTACATGCGGATTCGATATGTCAGGAGTTTCAGGCATTGAAGCCAATTACGATGAAAGGCGTGACGCTGAACTTATCGCGAATTATTTTAAGACCGAGCATTTTGAGCTTGTGATGAACGCAGGGGACCTTAGATGGTCGCTCCCGAAAGTCGTCTGGCATCTTGAAGACCTAAGGATGGGGATGTCGTATCCGAATTATTACATATCGCGCCTTGCATCAAAGTTCGTCAAAGTATGTCTTCAGGGAACGGGCGGGGATGAATTGTTCGGCGGATATCCATGGAGGTACTACAGGGTATTCGATTCATTGTCGAAAGAAGATTTTTTCGAAAACTATTATACGTTCTGGCAAAGGCTTGTTAACGACCGGGATAAACATGAATTGTTTACGGGTAACGTTCTCGGACAGGTTGATCTTAACGAGCCCAAGGAAATATTTAAAAGAGTATTTACATTCAACACAGACTTAAAGTTCGACTCTCCCGAAGAACACATACAGAATTCCTTGTATTTTGAAATTAAAACATTCCTTCACGGATTGCTTTTAGTAGGTGATAAGCTTTCAATGGCGAACGGACTCGAAGAGCGGTATCCCTTCCTGGATAACGACCTTGTGGATTTTGCGCAGAAAATACCCGTGAAGTATAAACTCGGAAACCTTGAGAGCGAAATCAAAAAAATAAACGAGAACGAACCCGGCGCAGTAAAAAAATCGCTTTCGTACATCAGATACGACGACGGAAAGAATGTTCTGCGGAAAGCCATGAAGGATTTTATACCGGAAAAAATTCTTGCCAGAAACAAACAAGGGTTTTCTGCTCCCGATGAGAGCTGGTACAGGGGAGAAAACGCGAGTTACGTCACGGATATACTTCTTCGCGGCAACACTGTTTCATCTGAATTCATAAACAGGAAATTCATTGAAAGAATAATTGACGAGCATATTAACAAGAAAGTAAACCACAGGCTTTTAATATGGTCGTTCCTTAATTTCGAGCTGTGGTGCAGAAAATTTTTAATGTGAAATGAACGATAATATTCCTATTAAACTGAACGAAATTAAAGTACCGGTGCGCAATTTAAGCGGATTGAAAATATGCTCGAGGTGTATTTACGATGAAACGGTACCGGGCATCGAGTTTGACGGCGACGGAATATGCAACTACTGCAAAATGATCGATGGTCTGAAAGAAGAATACGGCACCGAGGCGGAAACGGGTATAAAAAAATTCGACGAACTGGTCGAAAATATAAAAACAGCGGGCAGAAAAAGAAAATATGACTGTGTTGTGGGCGTCAGCGGCGGTACTGATTCTTCATACATGCTGTATCTCGCTGTAAGCAAAGGACTCCGGCCGCTTGCAGTACACTATGATAACACATGGAATTCCGCAATCGCAACCGAAAACATAAGAAAAGTTACTAAGGCCTTAGGTGTGGATCTTTACACGCACGTGGTCGATAACAAGGAATCCGACGATATTTTTAAGTCTTTCCTGTATGCCGGTGTTCCGGAGCTTGACGGCCCTACAGATATTGCGCTTGCGGAAGTGCTGTACAGAGCTGCAAGCAAATACAACGTAAGATACATAATAGAAGGACATTCGTTTCTGACCGAGGGAATATCGCCGCTCGGTACTCATTACGTCGACGGGAAGTACATTGATACAATACACAGGAAATTCGGCAGGCTTAAAATGAAAACATTTCCTAACCTGACGCTTCTTCATTTCCTTTACTGGATTATTATCAAACGGATAAAAAAAGTGCGTCCCTTCTGGTATATTAAATATTCGAAGGAGGATGCCCGGACCTTTCTGGAAAATGAATTCGACTGGAAATATTACGGCGGGCATCATCTTGAAAACAGGATGACAGCATTCTGGCAGAGCTATTATCTTCCTGTGAGATTCGGAAACGACCAGAGAAACAACAGTCTGGCCGCTTCTGCAAGGTCAGGCAGAATCGGCAGGGAAGAGGCAATAAAATTGTTCTCGGAACCGCCGCACCTCGAACCGGAGATACTTGAATATTTCCTCAAAAGGCTTGAACTAAGCGATGAAGAGTTTGCCGGTTTGATAAAAGCCCCCTTAAAAAGCTACAAAGATTACAGAACGTACAAAAAAACTTTCGAGAGACTCAGGCCTTTGTTTTATTTACTGGCGAAAGCAAACCTTGTACCGATGAGCTTTTACATAAAGTATACTTCAAAAAAAGAGCTGTAGTGATCACAATAGTAAATTACGGTCTTGGAAATTTAGGCTCGATAAAAAATATGCTTAGAAAAGCCGGGTACGAGAGCCAGATCACCTCTGATCCCGAAACCATTTCAAAAGCGGAAAAACTTATTCTTCCGGGCGTAGGCAGTTTTGACAAAGGCATGTCAAATATAAACAATATGGGACTACGGAATGTCCTTGAAAAAAAAGCTTTGGAGGAAAAAGTCCCTGTGCTTGGGATTTGTCTCGGAATGCAGCTGATGTGCGCGGGCAGTGAAGAAGGCATTCTTCAGGGACTCGGCTGGATACCGGCTGATGTCCTGAAATTCAGATTCAGTGAGTATGCTATTAAAGTCCCTCATATGGGATGGAACTCCGCAAGGGTTGTAAAAGAAAATCTTCTGGCGGAAGACAACGGCGAAGATCTGCGTTATTATTTCGTGCATTCTTATTACGCCCGCGTGAGGGAGCCAAAGTTCTCATTCATGAAAACCAGCTATGGAATCGAATTTGATTCAGGCGTATTCCTCGATAATCTGTACGGAGTCCAGTTCCATCCGGAAAAAAGCCACAGGTTCGGAATGGCCATGCTGACAAGTTTCGCTAAAATATAATGCTGAAAGCCAGAATAATACCGTGTCTTCTTCTTAACGGACAGTCGCTCGTCAAAACGGTTAACTTTAAAAACTTAAATTATATAGGAGATCCTGTTAACACATGCAGGATTTTTAACGAGCTCGAGGTGGACGAACTTACGTTTCTTGATATAAGGGCAACGATGGAGAACAGAGAACCGAATTTTAAGATTCTTCAGGAAATATCCGACGAATGTTTCATGCCTGTCTCTTACGGGGGCGGTATTAAGGACATAAAGACAGCCGAGAGAGTTTTCATGACAGGTTTTGAGAAAGTAGTGATAAACACTTCATCTTTTACAAAGCCCGGACTGATACGTGAAATTGCATATAATTTCGGCAGCCAGAGCATAATTGCTTCTGTTGACGTAAAGAAGACCATCTTCGGAAAATACCAGGTGTGCGGTTATTCCGGTACGAAAAATTACGGAAAAAATCCTTCAGATTGGGCTGAAGAGCTTGAAAGCGAAGGAGCAGGGGAGATACTGCTGACATCGATCGACAGGGAAGGGACATGGAAGGGATTCGATGAAATTCTGATAAAAAGCGTTACTGAGAGAACAAAGATACCCGTTATAGCACACGGAGGAGCCGGCAAAGCCGAAGATATTAACAGCGTCATAAAGAATACGGGCGCATCCGCCGTCGGACTTGGAAGCATGGT
>CAIKZJ010000049.1 GCA_903831845.1 uncultured Ignavibacteriota bacterium | reverse complement strand
ATGAAGATAAGGTATAATTAAATGTCCGTATCACTCCAGGATTTCCAGAGAAAAGACTTAATAAAAAAACTCGTCGAATCGGGTATCAAGGATAAAAGAGTCCTCGACGCCATGAATACGGTCCGGCGCGAACTCTTTGTCAGTCCTGAATTAAGGCGTTTCGCATACGAAAACAACGCGCTCCCCATAGGAAGCAGCCAGACGATCTCGCAGCCGTATACGGTGGCGTTCATGACGGAAATACTTAAGGTCGAACCGGGCGATAAAATTCTTGAGATCGGCACCGGATCTGGTTATCAGGCAGCAGTTCTTTGCGAACTCGGAGCGGAAGTGTTTTCAGTGGAAAGAATCGAACAGCTTTACAACGATGCCGGAATCATTCTGAAGAAAGCGAACTATAAAGTGAAGCTCAAATGCTCCGACGGCACGAAGGGATGGAAAGAGCATTCGCCGTATGACGGAATTATTGTCACTGCTGGAAGCCCGGGAATACCGGAAACGCTCCTTAAACAGCTCGGCGACGGCGGCAGACTCGTCATACCTGTCGGCGACAGAAGTACTCAGGAAATCTGGTGCATCACTAAATCGAAAGACAAAGAAGGAAAAGAAACCTACGCAACCGAAAAATACCAATATTTCAAGTTCGTTCCTTTGATAGGGGAAGAGGGCTGGGAAAATGCCAACGGTAGATAGTTACCTTACAATAGATTCACACGTTTCGGCCGAAATAAAAATTGAGCGGTCGAAATTCATCGCAAACGCATACCCTGTTAAATCAATCGAAGAAGCAGAAGATTGTTTATCTGTTATCAGGAAAAAATATTTTGACGCCCGCCACCATCCTTTCGCTTATGTATTATATGAAAACGGTATTTTCAGGTATAATGACGACGGGGAGCCGGGGGGTTCCTCGGGCAAACCGGTTTATGACGCGATAAACAAATATGAGCTCAAAGATGTTATAGTAATAATAACGCGGTATTTCGGCGGAATTAAACTCGGTGTAGGAGGTCTCAAAAGGGCTTATTTTGAATCCGCCGAAGAATGCCTGAAAAAATGCAGAATAAAGGAAATTATAAGGACGAAATCGATTAAGATAATGTTTTCTTATGCATTTATAAGTCAGGTCATGAAATATCTGGAAAAATCAGGAATCCGTGTAAATTCGAATAATTCGGGAGAGCGAGTTGAACTTGAATGCGATGTCAGGCTTGGAAAAACAGCCGAATTCGGGAAAGACCTCACGGAAATTACAAACGGCAGTATAGTCATAAACGGCCTGTAGAAATCGAAGAAAACCGGCCGGAATCCCAACTGTGAAATCAGGAAAAAATCATCCGGAGCAGGTCTAATGGTGTTGACTAAAAACTGAAAATTTATTATTTTTGATGTTTCAAATATTTTGATAAACAAAAATTTAGGTACGTTTGCCAACAATTAATCAATTAGTTCGTAAAGGACGCAAGGACAAGGTTTACAAGAGCAAAGCTCCTGCGATGGATTCATGCCCGCAGAAGAGAGGTGTATGTACGCGCGTATATACCACCACACCTAAGAAGCCGAATTCTGCGTTGAGGAAAGTAGCCAGAGTTAGATTGACCAACGGAATCGAAGTCACAGCTTACATTCCGGGCGAAGGTCACAATCTGCAAGAACACTCCATAGTATTAATCCGGGGCGGAAGAGTAAAAGACCTTCCGGGCGTTAGGTATCACATCATTCGTGGTGCAATCGATACCGCTGGCGTCGCCAACAGAAAGAAGTCTAGATCTAAATACGGTGCCAAAAAGGCAAAAGAATCCGTAGCAAAGTAGTTTTCAAATAAAATATATCTTTTTTAATGAGAAGAAAAAGAGCAGAGAAGAGAATCAGAATCCCTGATTTCAGGTATAATGACGTCCTGGTCGGAAGATTCATAAATTCTATCATGAAAGAGGGCAGAAAATTGGTTGCCCAGCGCATTATGTACAGTGCTTTTGACATAATCGAGGAAAAAACAAAGAGCAATCCTCTTGAAGTTTTCAACAAGGCTATAAACAACGTAATGCCTTCAATAGAAGTCCGTTCGCGCAGAGTCGGCGGTTCGAACTATCAGATCCCGACTGAAGTCCGGCCTGACAGAAGAGTCGCGCTCGCGATTAAATGGATACTTACTTATTCGTCCGCAAGAGGCGAGAAGACAATGTCTTTAAGGCTCGCGAACGAATTAATGGCCGCGTCAGTCGGCGAAGGAAGTTCTGTGAAGAAAAAAGAGGATGTTCACAGAATGGCTGAAGCGAACAAGGCATTCGCGCATTTTAAATGGTAAAAATAAGGAAGGAGTTCTAAGTTCTAAATGCCGAGACAGGTATCAATAGAAAATACGAGGAATATAGGCATCATGGCGCACATCGATGCAGGTAAAACTACAACTACCGAAAGGATACTGTACTATACCGGAAGACTGCACCGCATGGGTGAAGTGCATGAAGGCGCCGCGACAATGGACTGGATGGAACAGGAAAAGGAAAGAGGTATCACGATAACCTCGGCCGCAACAACTTGTTTCTGGAGAGACCACAGAATAAACATTATCGACACGCCGGGTCACGTCGACTTTACGGCCGAAGTCGAACGCTCGCTGCGTGTTCTTGACGGAGCGGTCGCTCTCTTCTGCGCCGTCGGAGGCGTTGAGCCGCAGTCGGAAACCGTATGGCGTCAGGCCGATAAGTACAACGTTCCGAGAATAGCTTTCGTGAACAAGATGGACAGGGTGGGAGCGGATTTCTTCAACGCCGTGCAGATGATGAAGGACAGGCTTAAAGCTAACGCGGTTCCCATTTCTATCCCAGTAGGTCAGGGCGATATGTTCAAGGGAATCATCGATCTTATCTCGATGAAAGCCAGGATGTTCAACGAGGACACTCTCGGCGCGACGTTCGAGGATATCGATATACCCGCGTCAATGAAGAACCAGGCGAACGAATACAGGCAGAAACTGCTTGAAGCGGTATCTGACGTTGACGATACGCTGCTTGAGAAATTCCTCGAAGGCAAGGAAATTTCCGAAAAGGAAATTCTTGCAGTGTTGAGACAGGCGACGATTCAGGTGAAGATTATTCCCGTGCTCTGCGGTTCTTCGTTCAAGAACAAGGGCGTGCAGAATCTGCTCGACATGATTGTCGACCTTCTGCCTACGCCGAACGACCTTAAGGAAATTATGGGTCACCACGTTCATAAGGACGATCATATAGTAAGAAAGATTTCGGACGATGAAGAGTTTACAGCTCTCGCGTTCAAGATCATGACGGACCCGTATGTCGGCAAACTCTGCTTCTTCAGGGTTTATTCCGGTAAAGCGGAAGCCGGAAGCTATATTTTTAACCCGATAACCGGAAAGAAAGAGCGTCTCGGAAGAATTCTTCAGATGCACGCGAATCACAGGGAAGATATAAAAGAAGTTTTCAGCGGCGATATTGCCGCGGCAGTCGGTCTTAAGAACACTAAGACAGGCGATACGCTTTGTTCGGAAAACGATCCTATCATTCTTGAGAAGATGACGTTCCCCGAGCCGGTAATTCAGATCGCGATTGAGCCCAAGACGAAAGCCGATCAGGATAAGCTTGGCGAATCGCTTTCGAAACTGTCGGACGAAGACCCAACATTCAAGGTCAGCTCGGATGAAGAAACAGGCCAGACCCTCATTGCAGGTATGGGCGAGCTTCATCTTGAGATCATCGTCGACAGACTGAAAAGAGAATTCAAGGTTGACGCCAACGTCGGCAAGCCGCAGGTGGCGTACAAAGAAACGATACGCAAGAAAGTCAAACAGGAAGGCAAGTTCGTCAGACAGTCGGGCGGTAAAGGACAGTTCGGACATGTATGGATTGAGGTTGAACCGAATGAAAAGGGAAAAGGATTTGTGTTCGAGAACAAGATTGTCGGCGGCGTGATTCCGAAGGAATACATTACCCCGGTCGAAAAGGGAATCGAAGAAGCTATGAAGAACGGCGTGCTCGCCGGCTATCCGGTCGAGGATATCAAGGCGACTCTGTACGACGGTTCTTATCACGATGTCGACTCTTCGGAAATGGCATTCAAGATTGCCGGTTCGATGGCGTTCAAGGATGCGGCGAGGAAAGCCGATCCGGTTCTTCTCGAGCCTATCATGGACGTAGAAGTGGTGACGCCCGACGATTACATGGGCGACGTAATGGGCGACCTCAGTTCGAGAAGGGGACGAATCGAAGGAATGATGCAGAGAAGCGACGCGCAGGTTATCAGGTCGATGGTGCCGCTGTCCGAAATGTTCGGCTACGCGACGCAGCTCCGTTCGATGACTCAGGGACGCGCTATTTACACGATGCAGTTCTCGCATTACGACGAAGCTCCGAAATCGGTTTCTGAAAAGATAATCGAAAATTATACAGGCAAGAGAAGATAGTTCTTTAATAAGTTTGGGTCAGCCCCGCCGTTAACAGCGGGGACAGAACTCGTGAATCAGACACGAAAAAACGCTCTATAAAACCGTAACACGACTCCGCGGATTGTGTAAGGTTTCCGTCCGGAAGGACAAGATTGGGTCAGTAGCTCAGTTGGTTAGAGCGCGTGCCTTATAAGCACGAGGTGGGAGGTTCAATTCCTCCCTGACCCACAAGTTTTTAATTATTTACTAATTTATAAAAACTCTATAGGAGATTTACAAAATGGCAAAAGAAACATATGACGTGTCAAAACCACACGTTAATATCGGAACCATCGGGCACGTTGACCACGGCAAAACCACGTTAACCGCTGCCATCACAATGTGCTTAGCCAGAAAAGGCTCAGCAAAAGTTAAGAAATTCGACGAAATTGACAAGGCACCTGAAGAAAAAGCAAGAGGTATCACGATTGCGACCGCGCACGTAGAGTATCAGACTGAAAAGAGACACTACGCGCACGTCGACTGTCCCGGACACGCTGACTACGTAAAGAACATGATTACCGGTGCCGCACAGATGGACGGTGCCATTCTTGTAGTTGCTGCAACAGACGGTCCCATGCCGCAGACCAGAGAGCACATCCTTCTTGCACGTCAGGTAGGTGTACCCGCAATGGTCGTATTCCTCAACAAAGTTGACGCGGCGGATCCCGAGTTACTCGAACTCGTCGAAATGGAAATCAGAGAGCTTCTTTCGAAGTACGATTTCCCGGGCGACGATATTCCTATCATCAGAGGTTCGGCGTTAAAGGCCATGGAAGCCGGTCTTGACGAATCAATCGGTATCGAAGACGACAGACTTAAATGCATCTGGGAACTCATGGACGCGGTTGACTCGTACATTCCCGAGCCTGCGCGCGAAACTGACAAGCCGTTCCTTATGTCGGTTGAAGACGTGTTCTCTATCACGGGACGCGGTACAGTAGCGACCGGAAGAGTCGAAAGAGGAAAAGTGAAAGTCGGAGACGAAGTTGAACTTATCGGTCTCGGCGCTCACAAGAAAACAGTCGTAACAGGAGCTGAAATGTTCAACAAAACTCTTAACGAAGCGGTCGCGGGATTCAACTGCGGTCTTCTGTTAAGAGGCGTTGACAAGAAGGAAATCGAAAGAGGAATGGTTCTCGCCAAGACGGGTTCCGTTACACCTCACACGAAATTCGAAGCTCAGGTCTACGTTCTGTCGAAAGAAGAAGGCGGACGTCATACACCGTTCTCCAACAACTACAGACCTCAGTTCTATTTCAGAACGACTGACGTAACGGGTGTCGTAACATTGCCCGAAGGCGTTCAGATGGTAATGCCCGGCGATAACCTCGACGGTCTTAAGATCGACCTTATTGCCCCCATCGCGATGGAAGAAAAGTTAAGATTCGCCATCAGAGAAGGCGGCAGAACTGTCGGTTCAGGTGTTGTTACAAAAATTGTTGAATAATACATTTTAGATTACGGAGGAGCGGCGACGCTCCTCCCGTAAAAATATTAAATAAACAAAAATTGGCTACACAAAAAATCAGGATTAAATTAAAATCTTACGACCACGCTTTGCTTGACAAGTGGACTGAGAGGATTATAAAGACTATCAAACAGACAGGCGCGATAGTCAGCGGACCGATTCCGCTTCCGACAAAGAAGAACATTTATACTGTTCTCAGGTCGCCGCATGTCGATAAAAAGTCGAGAGAGCAGTTCGAAACAAGGTCTCACAAAAGACTTATTGATATTCTTAACTCCTCGAACAAGACTGTCGATGCGCTTACAAAACTGGATCCTCCGGGCGGTGTTGATATAGAAATTAAAGTTTAATCGTAAGATCTGTTAAAAATTAATTATACTCAAATGTTAGGTATATTAGGAAAAAAAATAGGTATGACTACGTTCTTTGAGGACTCGGGAAACGCCGTTCCATGCACAGTCATAGAAGCGGGACCCTGCGTAGTGACCCAGATTAAGACAAAGGATAAAGACGGATACGAGGCGGTGAAAGTAGGTTTCGGCACGAAGAAGGAAAAGAAGGTCAGCAACCCCCAGAGAAAGGTCTACCAAAACTTAAAAATAGCTCCTCCTCGCTATGTTAAGGAACTGAGGGATTTTCCCCTTGCGGACCTTAAGGTAGGCGACGAATTGAAAATAGACATCTTGTTTAAAGTCGGAGATAAGGTTAAAGTTACCGGTTTGTCAAAAGGTAAAGGATTCCAGGGTGTCGTCAAGAGACACGGATTCGGCGGCGGCGTCCGTACACACGGACAGAGCGACAGGGAAAGAGCACCGGGTTCCATCGGCGCGTCTTCCTACCCGTCAAGAGTTCTTAAAGGCCAGAGAATGGCCGGAAGAATGGGCGGCGACAAGGTCACTATCGCCAATCTGAAAGTCGTGAAGATAATTCCCGATTCGAACCTTATTTTACTGAAAGGCTCCATTCCCGGCGCCAATTCAGGATTAGTGGAAATTTATAAAAATTAAACAATGGAACTTAAAGTATTAAAAATAAACGGTAATGACAGCGGTGAAGTCGTGAATCTCCCTGACTCAATATTCGGCATCGAGCCGAACACGCACCTTATCTACCAGGCGGTGAGAAGCTATCTTTCCAACAGAAGACAGGGCACTCACAAGACCAAGGAAAGAAGCGAAGTCAGCGGAGGCGGCAAGAAACCTTACAGGCAGAAAGGCACCGGTAACGCAAGACGCGGTACCAGCCGTTCACCCGTGATGGTAGGCGGCGGCAACGTGTTCGGTCCGAAACCGCACAGGTATTACCTCGATATACCCAAAAAAGCCGCGAAACTTGCGCGCAAGAGCGCTCTGAGCCTCAAGGCGAAAGATAACGAAATAACGGTTGTTGAGGATTTCTCGTTCGATAAACCCAGAACGAAAGATATGGTTGAGATTCTGAAGTCGCTTAAACTCGACGCGACAAAGACTCTCCTTCTCGTTACGGAAAAGAACGAAAGCCTGTACAAGTCGGGAAGAAACATCCCGAAACTCAACGTGCTCATCTCCGACCAGGCTGCAACTTATGACCTGCTTAACAATAAGATGCTCCTGATTCAGAAATCAGCGGTTGAAAAATTATGTAAGCCGTTATTATCATAACAGAATTAAAAAAATGAAAAGAATCATAATCAGACCGTTAATAACCGAAAAGAACACTATTCTTCAGGAAGAGAAGAACCAGTACGCGTTTGAAGTCGGTCTGGACGCAAATAAGATTGAAATTGCAAACGCTGTCCAGAAGAAATTCAACGTAAGGGTCACAAGCGTCAGAACCGTCATAATGAAAGGCAAGCAGAAAGCTCTTATGACAAGAAAAGGCAGGTTCACGGGATACAGGGCTGACAGAAAGAAAGCCATCGTTACCCTGCACAAGGAAGACAAGATTGACTTAATCGGCGGAACTCCTACTGAATAAAATTTCGGGAATTAATAAAGAAGAACAACGAAAAATTTAAATAAAAATAGGGATTTGGTTTCGGATGAAACTAAGTTCCTATTTTTGTAGTTTAATAAAAAGCAGATAAGTTAATTTACCTGTTTTGGAAAAATTATGAAATTAGGCAAACAATACACAAGCCGCGAAAATCAGTCAACGGATATTTACCTAAAGGAGATCAGTAAAACGACGCCTCTTAGCGTTGCAGACGAAATCGACTGCGCGAAAAAAATCAAAAAGGGCGACAAAAAAGCCCTCGATACTCTGGTTAAAGCTAACCTCAGGTTTGTGGTCAGCGTTGCAAAACAATACCAGAATCAGGGACTTTCGCTTAATGACCTCATAAACGAGGGAAATCTCGGATTGATCAAAGCAGCGAAAAAATTCGACGAGACGAGAGGTTTCAAGTTCATATCCTATGCCGTATGGTGGATAAGACAGTCAATACTTCAGGCGCTTGCCGAACAGTCGCGCGTCGTAAGACTGCCACTGAACATTGTCCAGCAGAAGAGCAAGATCTCGAAGACAATAAGCGAACTCGAACAGAGGAACGAAAGAGCTCCGAACGTTCTTGAAATCGCCGAACAGCTTGATATGAGCATATATGAAGTCCAGGAAACCCTGAAAAATTCAAGCGGTCATGTGTCAATGGACGCGCCCAGCATTCACGGCGAGGACACGAAACTTATCGACATAATGCCGGATAAGGCGGAAAAGATGCCCGACCAGGGACTTCTTAAAGACTCTCTCAGAATAGAAATTGAACGCGCTCTCGACACGCTTTCCCAGCGCGAAAAAGAAGTCGTAAAACTTTATTACGGACTTGAAAAGGAAAATCCTTTAACGCTCGAGGAAATAGGCGACAAGTATAAGCTTACGAGAGAACGCGTAAGACAGATCAAGGAAAAAGCTATCCGCAGACTCAGACAGGCGTCCAGAAGCAAGACGCTTAAGGCATATCTCGGACAGTAATTTTCGATTAGTAATTAATAATTAATAATTAGTAATTACTGAAAAATACATAGACGATTATAAAACAAAGGCTGAACAAAATTCAGCCTTTTTTTATGTGCAAGAGCCTTGTATGACCCTCTTGCCGAAGGACCGTTCTTTAAAGAAGACTTTTGGAGCCGCAGAAAATTTTTTATTTTGATGTTTAATTTTTCATTTATAAAAATTATATTTGCTAATAGCAACTAATAATTAAAATTTAAGTTATGCCAATATTCGAATATAAATGCAAGGAATGCGGAACGGTTTATGACGTTCTGCACAAATCATCATCAAGCAAAGAGGACGTTGTCTGTCCCAAATGCAGTTCTAAAAAGAACGTAAAACTCGTATCGGCGTTCTCTTCGAGCTTTAAATCCGATAGTTTTTCGGGGGGGTGCTCGGACGGTTCCTGCGGTACGCCTTCTTACGGCGGCTGTTCCGGCGGGATGTGCGGGCTGAATTAATAGTTTCTCTGTATCTTTTTTAAGGCATGTTCCGTATAATTAACATATAAGGAAAATCATCATTTCTTAATTTTAAAAGGAGCAGCTATGAAAAGGGTTACCTTCTTATTACTGTTTTTGACAGTTACTTCAATTCTTTTAGCCCAATTCCAAAAATCAGCCCCTCTGCCTTACTACTATGAAGACGGTAAAGGGCAGGCGCCTGAAGTAGTTAAATACGGGAAGACAATTCTCGAGACTTACCCCGGCGCTGTAACGGTTGCGTCAAACTTCTGGGATTACCAGACAAACGGCGCGTGCCTCCATCAGTTGTTCGTCCATGGCGATACGGTTGTAATTGCGTATCCTTCGGTCGACTCGACAGACCCGACAGGCACATCCACAAGACTTGCTTTCTATATCCTGAGCTATAACGGCGGTGTTACATGGGAGACGCCTCTGCAGCTTACTACTCTTCCGGCCAGGAGCGGATACCCGGATATAGCGTATTACATCTACGGCGGAAATCCCGGCGTAGTGCTGTCCGGAAGGAAATACAACGGTTCGAATTCGCGCGGCGGAGCGTGGACGGACCCGTTCCTCGGATCCGGCTCGTTTAATTCAGCGTATGTGCCTGAACCAGGCAGAGACTATTTCGGGGCTTTCATAACCGGTAATTTTTACGGAGGATTTTTCAGCTCTCCGTTTACGACTTCACCGAGCGTCGATACTCTTTTCTTCTGTAAGTATGACGTTGTCTCAAATACAATGTCCGGGAAAACAGTATTGGCGACACAGGGTAACGGCATCGAAGGTAACGTCAGGTACAGAATGATATCGAAAGGCAATAACCTGTTCGGATTGTGGTATGATAATGACACCACAACGGGCACGAACGATTACGCAATAAGATATAAAACATCGTCCGACGGCGGCACTACATGGAGTTCGCTCGGCACTATTCAGATGTCGCGCGGCTTCGGCGGAGTCGTTAACGGCGATACATGCAGCCCCTGGTTCGGCATAGACGCGGCTTATAAACCCGGCACAGGCGCGACCTGGGCAGCTGTGTGGAGCACTTTGTACAGGCTTCCTACCGGCGGCCAGAATTCGGGTTACAATCAGGGATGCAAGATACTTTTCAGCTCGCCCGGCATAAACGGCGGTCTGCCCGTTGAAGTTGCAGGCAAGAGCAATATCAATATCATCTCCGATACGGCTTTGTTCAATAACAGACAGAGCCTTCAGGTCGGTGTAACGCCCGTTTCACACCCGAGCATCGCTTTTTCCGAAGACGGCTCCAGAATCTGCGTGGCTTTTTCGGGATTCCAGCCCGGAGATTCGCTGGACGGATTTACGTATAACAATATCTGGGTCACGTATTCGGATAACGGCGGCGCAACTTGGGCAAATCCCGTAAAACTTACGAACACGCCTACCTGGGATGAACTTTATCCGGTTCTTTCGCTGACAGGTAATACGAACACATCGTTCAAGATCAAGTTTCAGGCGACCAGAGGTCCCGGAAGCCAGAGCTTTACGGATAACGCGCCGACATACAGAGTGTATCAGGTATACAGAACCTTCAATCCGGCTAACGTCGGCATTCAGAACATAGGCTCAAATGTGCCCGAAAAGTTCTCTCTGAAACAGAATTACCCGAATCCTTTCAACCCTTCGACCAAAATCAGGTTCGACGTATCAAAAGCTTCGAAAATAACTTTGAAGGTTTATAATATACTCGGACAGCTTGTCGGAACTCTTGCAAACAACGAAACAGTCTCGGCAGGCACCAAGGAAGTCGAATTCGACGGTTCCGGTCTTACAAGCGGAATATATTTCTACACTTTATCCTCTTCGGACGGATTCAGCGAAACAAAGAAAATGATACTGGTTAAATAAGTACTTCTGAATAAAAGTAAAAAAAGGCTGCGTTTTACGCAGCCTTTTTTATTTTAAGAATTGAATTTCTATTTCTTGCTTTCCGCTTCGTATACAGCCATGGCCGTCATATTTACGATATCTTCGACGTAACATCCCGGTCCGAGCAAGTAAACGGGTTTCTTTATTCCGAGAAGTATAGGTCCGATAGCGACAGCGTTTCCGAGATATGTCAGTAGTTTGTATGCAATGTTCGCGGATGTTAGTCCCGGGCAAACAAGCGTGTTAGCTTTTTCTTTCAGGTCGCTGAACGGGAAGAACTCGTTGATGATTTCCGGGTTCATCGCCGTATCGGCCATCATTTCGCCTTCAATCGTAAGATCCGGCCGTTTTGATTTCACTATTTGAGTCGCGATGCGCACCTTTTCCGTGAACGGATGTCTCGTGCTTCCGAAGTTGCTGAATGAAAGCATAGCAATTTTCGGTATCACTCCGAGCTGTTTGACCTTGTCCGCAACGAGCATGGCGATTTCGGCTAACTCTTCAGCGTTCGGGTCGATATTTACAGTAGCGTCGGCGATGAATATCCTCTGGTTCTTGAACACAAGCATGTACATGCCCGCTATGTTCCTCACACCGTCGTCCTTGCCGATAATCTGCAGAGCGGGTTTCACAGTATCAGGATAGTGCTGAGTAAGCCCTGATATGAGTCCGTCAGCCTCTCCGTTTCTGACCATCATCATTCCGTAGATATTCGGTGTTTTGATGAGTCTCTTTGCGTCGAAGTATGTTATTCCTTTTCTTTTTCTGAGGTTATAGAATTCCTCCAGATATTTTTCGCTCTTCTTGGAAGTGACGGGGTCCATTATGACGAAGTCATCGGCTTCTATGCTTAGTCCGAGTTCCTCAATGTTTTTCTGTATTACTTTCTTGTTACCGAGAAGTATAGGGGTCGCGATTTTTTCGTCCGTTATAATCTGCGCTGCGCGGAGAATGCTTTTTTCCTCTCCTTCGGGGAACACGATTTTCTTGTTTGTTTTCTGCGCCTTGTGAATGAAGAATCTCATAATTTCGCGCGATTTGCCCAGACGCGCGTCGAGTGCGTCCTTGTAGGCCTCGAAATCCTGTATAGGATTCTGCGCCACGCCCGTGTCCATCGCCGCTTTTGCCACAGCAGGGGCTTCCCAGAGTAACACGCGCGGGTCGAATGGCTTCGGAATGATATACTCTCTTCCGAATTCAATCCTCTTACCGCCGTATGCTCTGATAACAGAATCGGGTACATCCTCTTTTGCAAGCTGAGCTAGTGCGTGAGACGCAGCGATTTTCATTTCGTCGTTTATTGTAGATGCGCGAACGTCAAGCGCTCCGCGGAATATGAACGGGAATCCGAGAACGTTGTTGACCTGGTTCGGATAATCGCTTCTGCCCGTTGCCATTATCACGTCTTCTCTTGCGTCTTTCGCGTCGTCGTATGTTATTTCAGGGTCTGGGTTCGCCATTGCGAAAACAATCGGGTCTTTTGCCATCGATTTGACCATTTCCTTCGAGAGCACGCCCTTCTTCGATACTCCGCAGAATACATCGGCGTCTTTCATAACGTCTGCAAGAGTTCTCTTGTCTGTGTCCACGGCGAAATAATCCTTGTACTTGTTCATTCCTTCCTTGCGCCCTTTGTAACACACTCCTTTAGTGTCAACAAGAACAATGTTCTCGTGTCTGACTCCAAGGGATTCGTAAAGCTTTGCGCATGCGATGCCGGCCGCGCCCGCTCCGCTGAATACCACCTTAACGTCGCCGATTTTCTTGTTTACTATCTCAAGGGCGTTGATAAGCGCCGCGCCGCTGATGATGGCGGTGCCGTGCTGGTCGTCGTGAAAGACGGGTATCGACATTATTTTCTTGAGTTCTTCTTCTATGTAAAAACACTCGGGAGCTTTAATATCTTCAAGGTTGATACCGCCGAAAGTAGGCTCGAGAAGCTTTACGGCCTTTATGATCTCGTCTGAGTCTTCGGTGTTAAGTTCTATGTCGAAAACATCAACGTCCGCGAATCTTTTGAACAGAACACCCTTGCCTTCCATTACGGGTTTGCCGGCGAGAGCGCCGATATTGCCGAGTCCGAGCACGGCCGTGCCGTTCGATACGACGGCTACGAGATTTCCTTTTGCGGTGTAATGATAAGCGTCCAGAGGATTCTTTTCGATTTCCAGACATGGTTCCGCGACTCCGGGAGTGTATGCGAGAGACAGGTCTCTTTGCGTTGCGCAGGGCTTTGAGGAGATGACTTCGATTTTACCCGGACGTCCGGTCTTGTGATAATCCAGAGCGTCTTGTTTCCTGATCATGATTGTAGTTTTTATTTAAAATGAGGTATGTATAAATATAGTGAAAATGTTTTTTGATTATAAGATAAAATTTTTCAGTAATTTTTGCTTTCAGCGAATGATATGATTATTCCGTAGCCCACGGTTTCAACCGTGGGATTAAGAAATAGAGAATAGATTGAAAACCGTTTCAACGGTTTATTTAAGTCTTTATAAAAGACAATAACAGAAATGCATATTAATTTGCATTATAATTTCATAATATATTAACACAATAAATCCGGGCTTATGAATAAAATCAAATTTATTGCGCCATTTCCGCTGGTTATCTTCTTGCTGCTGTCAATTATTAATAGCCTTTTCTCAAATAGCATTATATCTGCCGAATTATTGAATCATGATACTACAGAGCATGACTTCAAGTTTGAAATATCTACGAACAAAAATATTTATTCATTCGGGGAAAATATAGAAATAACTTTCAGAATTCTTAATACAGGAAAGAAAATTGATACTATATCTGTAACGTATTTTTTCCCAAACTCTCTTGCCCAAAGGATAACATGTATCCGAGATGAAAAAGATACAGTGAAATGGAGCGGTATTGAACCTGATTATTTTCATGATAGCTATAAAATACTCAAGCCGGGAGAAGACTATTCAGTAACAGACAATCTCAATGATTATTTTAGAGGCGAGCATATAATTTATAGTGAATATTTCAGAGCAGGTAATTATAAAGCGGTTTGCAGGTACAGGATAGAATCCCCGTCTACGGTTTTTATAAGGAGTGCTATATCAAATACAATAGAATTCAGTGTTCAGCCGGAGCCGGATTCACTTGTTTCTATACACATCTTACTTTCCAAATTAGAGAAAAATCTTAATTTTATAAAAACGGGTTCTGGCTCAGTGCAAGAAGATATTGATTCCGGAATGGTATATGTAAGAAAATATATAAATTTAAATTTCATTGACAATCTTTTCTTGTTTTGTGTTCAGTATCGAAAACAATATAATTATAAATATGATGATTCTTTTATTACGGATATAGAAACCTTTTTCGCTCATAAACCTGAGTCAATCGACTGCGAAGTGCTGGTATGGGATTGTGTGGATTATTATACGAAAAAGAATGATAAAACGGTTGCAAGGGAATTCCTGATTCGGTTAAAGCGTCAAGCAGGAAATACAAAACTCAACAGATACATTGACCAAGCTCTCGGTAGCTATGAAAAATGGGGCAAATAAAATAATATTCAATTAAAATAACAGTAACTTTGTAAACAAATCCCCGTAAACAGAATAAAAATTATGCTATGAAAAAACTATTATTACCATTCGTAATTCTGCTTATTGTATCAACTGCATATTCACAGAATATTACCCGAAAAGCTTTTCTCGGTCTCAGGCTCGTTGAAGTCAACGATTCCATTAAGACCGCTCTGAATCTTGAAACTAATGAAGGTCTTGCGGTTACAAACGTTACCGCCAATTCCACCGCCGATAAACTCGGAATAAAAATCAACGACGTGCTGAAATCCGTTAACGACGCGAATGTCAGGACAGTAAAGGAATACAGGGACGCCGTCAAGAATTTCCGCGAAAAGATACCCGTGAAATTTGCCGTTGTCAGGAGCGGACTTAATCTCGTTCTGTCGGGTGTTGCCGAGCCGCTGCCATTCGAAAAGTCTGACAAGTACGACGTAATTTATGACGAAGTGAAATTCAAAGACGGATACCTCAGAATAATCGCGACCAAGCCGAAGAAGGAAGGAAAGTTTAAAACAATATTATTCATTCCCGGTTACATGTGCTATTCTCTCGATAACATCGGCAAACATCCGTACGGGCAGGTCGTAGAGAAACTAAGCGAAAAGGGTTATTCAGTTTTCAGAGTCGAGAAACCCGCGATGGGAGACTGCTATAACACTCCCGATTGCTTTGAAATCGACTACAGCACGGAACTTGAGGCGTTCGAAGCGGGATTCCAGAAAATGCTGACTTACGATTTTGTCGATAAGGACAATGTATTCGTGTTCGGCCATTCGCTCGGTGGATATGAAGCGCCGATGGTAGATAAGGACAGGGTCGCGAAAGGAGTCATTGTATGCGGAACAGGGCTAAAGACGTGGTATGAGTATATTATAGATATGTTCCGTTTCCAGAATCCCATATCCGGAGTCGATTACATCGAGAACGAGAAGGTCGTGACTGATATGATTAAAGTCCTGTACGATTATCTGGTTCTGAAAAAACATCCGAAAGACCTTGCAGTTACTCCCGAACTGAAAAATGAAATGAAGGAATATCTCGAATTCGACGGCGGCGATCACGTATGGTCGAGGCATTACAAGTTCTGGCAGGAACTAAACGACCTAAACATGCCGCTCGTCTGGAAGAACGTAAAAGCGAACGTGCTGATTATCAGAGGCGAAGGGGATTTCGAGGCATTTTCGACGAAGGAGCATGAAGACATAGAAAAAATCGTGAACACGTACAGTCCCGGGAAGGCGAAATTCCTTCTGATACCTAATATGGACCACGGTTTCGCTACGTCGAAGACACCGGAGGAAAGTTTCAAGAATAAGAGCATTCCCGGTTATTATTACAATAATTTCAACGACACGGTTATAGATGAAATAGCGAAGTGGATTGAAGGGATTAAATAGTACATTCAATATTAATTTTATATCTCGTGCCCAAACCGAAGGTTCGTTTTTTGTATCTCGTGCCCAAAGTCCTCTTTGGGCACGCGCAATATTAGGTCCTTGGCACTCTCCTCATTCCCAAGCTCCAGCTTGGGAATGAGAAATAATATGTCGCCCCTACGGGGCTTGTATGAATATTATATCATTATCTACCAATATTACGCCGCTACGCGGCTTTCAATTATCTGTGTAAATCTGTTCAATCCGCACTTTCTGTGTGTAATCTATATAGGAGAATAATCTGTGAAAATCTGTTTAATCCGTTCTTTCTGTGTTCAATTCAGGTAATGGCATTCCGTTTTCACCTTATTTTTTACTCCCGAAATAGTTATTTTTATGCATCTAACCTTAATTCCAAACTTTAATTCAATATGCAAAGATTAGTTTTACTGGGTGATGAAGCGATAGCGCAGGCAGCTATCGATGCAGGCATCTCCGGTATTTATGCTTATCCCGGAACACCTTCAACCGAAATCACCGAATACGTTCAGCACTCGAAAGAGGCGAAGGAAAAAGGTATACGAGCGTCATGGTCCACGAACGAAAAGACAGCAATGGAAGCGGCTCTCGGCATGTCATACGCCGGCAAGCGCTCGATGGTCTGCATGAAACACGTCGGACTTAACGTCGCAGCCGACCCGTTCGTTAACTCCGCCATCACCGGCGCCAACGGAGGAATGATTGTCGTCGCTGCCGACGACCCCTCGATGCACTCGTCGCAGAACGAGCAGGACTCCAGAGTCCTCGGCAAGTTCGCCATGATTCCCATACTCGAACCTGCTAACCAGCAGGAAGCATACGATATGGTTCATTACGGATTCGAAATTTCCGAGAAATATAAAATTCCCGTGATGCTCAGAATCACAACAAGGCTGGCGCATTCAAGAGCGGGCGTTACGAGAAAAGATGCTAAAGGGCAGAACGAACTTTCCCTTCCGAAGAACCTGACTCAGTTCGTGCTTCTTCCCGCGATTGCGAGAAGACAGTACAAGGACCTTCTTAAGAATCAGGATAATTTCAGGAAAGAAGCGGAAACTTCCGGATTCAACCATTACTATGAAGGCAAGGACAAGAAACTCGGAATAATAGCAAGCGGTCTCGGATATAATTATCTCATGGAAAACTACGGCGAGAACGGGTGTCCTCATCCTGTTCTTAAAATTTGTCAGTATCCGATGCCTCTGAACCTTCTGAAAAAGATTTCAGATGAATGCGAAGAACTGCTTCTTCTTGAAGAAGGCGCTCCGATGATTGAAGAACTTTTAAGAGGCATACTCGATAACGGCGGTAAGATAAAAGGCAGGCTGGACGGGACTGTTCCCAGAGACGGCGAACTTAATCCGAACATTGCCGCAAGAGCACTCGGTCTTACTGATACGCGTGGCGATGATATACCTTCTCTCGTCGTGCCCAGACCTCCGTCCCTCTGCGCGGGCTGCCCGCACATTGATTCTTATCTTGACCTTAACGCTGTACTGGCGGAATACACGCCCGGCCGCGTTTTCGCGGATATCGGATGTTACACTCTCGGCGCACTGCCCCCGTACAATTCCGTAAATTCCTGCGTTGATATGGGAGCTTCGATTACAATGGCGAAAGGCGCTTCGGAAGCAGGATTGACTCCTGCTGTGGCCGTAATCGGCGATTCGACTTTCACGCATTCTGGTATCACCGGACTCCTTGACTGCGTTAACGACAATGCTCACGTAACTATCTTTATACTGGACAACGCGACGACCGGGATGACAGGCGGACAGACGTCTTCCGCATACGGAAGGATTGAAGATATATGCAAGGGAGTCGGTGTCGAAGAAGACCACATTCACGTAATAAATCCAATGAAGAGATATCACGAAGAAAACATGAAACTCATACAGAAAGAACTTTCGTACGACGGCGTTTCAGTGATTATCCCGAGAAGGGAATGCATACAGACAATAGGAAAAAAAGGAAAAGATAAAACAGGAGGGGAAAGACCCAAATGAAAAAAGACATTATACTCGCAGGTGTAGGCGGACAGGGAATACTTTCTATAGCGTCGGTAATCGGCGTCGCGGCAGTAAACATAGGGCTTCATCTTAAACAGGCAGAGGTTCACGGTATGAGCCAGCGCGGCGGCGACGTGCAGTCGCATCTCCGCCTTTCTGATAAAATAATTTATTCCGACCTTATCCCTTTCGGCAAGGCAGATATGATTATTTCAGTAGAACCGATGGAATCGTTAAGGTATCTCCCGTATCTTTCTCCTGACGGCTGGATAATAACGAACGACAAACCGTTCGTGAATATTCCGAATTATCCCGAACAGGAAAACGTGATGAAAGAGCTTTCCGCAAGACAGCACAACATAGCAATTGACGCAGATAAGATCGCGAAGGAATCCGGTTCTTTGAGGTCCGCGAATATGGTTATACTCGGAGCTTCATCGCCTTTCCTTGATATTGATTACGGAAAACTAGAAGAAGCAATAAAGATAATATTCGGCAGAAAAGGCGATTCGGTAGTGAACGTCAACCTTAAAGCGATGAAAGCTGGTAGGGGGATCGCTGAAAAGAAAATCTAAACCGAACTAAATAAAAGAGATTAAAAAACCGGGTAAAATCCGGTTTTTTGTTTTATTACAGCCGAAAAATGCGTTTTTTCCAATAAAAATCCACGTATATATATTCTGCCCGGTTATTGAACAAAAAAAGAAAAATCTTCAATAATTATTTTTATGAAACTTTATTTAATCAGTAATTTAATTTTTTACGTGTATTGAATTTTTGCGGTTTAAAAAATAGAAATTTCTGATTAATTTTGTTTATATATCAATTTCCCTAAAATAATATTTCAATTGAGGAACAAAAAGATTTATTCGAAATCGAAATCATCTCTCTCATTAATTAATTCAATTTCTATAAATTTCCTTAACCAAATTTTATGAAAAACATTTTTCTTTCTTTTCCCCTTCGCTGTCTTTCCGTGATGTTTGTATTTGCAATGTTATTGTCGGCAGCGAACGCCCAGGAAATTAACTACAAGAATACCTGGGGTCCCCAGGGTATGACGCTGAACAGGCAGATGTCATCAGGCGTCGAAGTTAATTTCTCTGTACCGAAACTATATCTCGACGACGTAAACGTCGACGGCGTGAACATGAAAGCCGCAAAAGTTCCGGGAATATTTCTCCCGAACGACGCCGGAAAACCCGACCTCGCAGGAACAGGCCGCTATATTGCCATACCTCAGGGTGCAACGGTCACATACAAAATTGTATCATTCAGAACAGAAGTAATTAAGGATATTGACATTGCTCCTGCTCCGATTATTCCGAAGGACGACGATCCTTCTCCGTTGAAATATCCCAGAGACAGGGCAATCTACAGCAAGAACGCGAAATATCCTGAAAGTCCCGTCCAGGTCTCTACTCCAATGCAGATAAGAGGCGTTGACGTGATTATGCTCGGTATCACGCCGTTCCAGTATAATCCGGTAACAAGAGAACTTACGGTTTATACCGATATAAAAGTCGATATCAGCTTCATAGGAGGCAACGGCCATTTCGGTAACGATTCCTACAGAAACAGATGGTGGGAGCCGATTCTCAGCGACGCGATTCTTAATTATTCGTCTCTGCCCTCAATTGATTTTGAACACAGGTATAAAGATGTTATGCTCGAGAACGGTTATGAATACGTTATTATCGTACCGAACAATCCCGAATTTTCTGCATGGGCCGATACGATTAAGAATTTCAGAACCGAACAGGGAATCAAGACCGGTATCTACAAGATTTCTGATATCGGCAGCAACAACATAGAAGTTATTAAAGCGTGGGTCCAGAATGCTTATAACACCTGGACGATTAAACCCGCCGCAATTTGCCTGCTGGCGGACTATGGTACCGACGCTTCGGGCGCAAGCACGATAATATCAAAACTTCAGCCTGACTCCGGTTATCCCGATTTCGCTTCAGATAACTATTATGCGGACGTAAACAACGATGAAATGCCGGAAATAGTATTCTCGAGAATTATTGCAAATAATAATGACCAGCTTCAGACTTTAATAACCAAACAGCTTAATTACGAAAAAAACCCTCCCACGGCGTCTACTTATTATGACCATCCGATCACTGCTCTTGGATGGCAGACGGAAAGATGGTTCCAGCTCTGCTCGGAACTCGTAGGCGGTTACTTCAAGAAGATTAAGAACAAACATCCCGTCAGAATCAACAAGGTTTATTCCGGCACGCCGGGAACGGTATGGTCAACAGCCACGAACACCGCGACTGTCGTTAACTACTTCGGTACGACGGGACTCGGATATATTCCCATGACTCCGGATTCAGTCGGCGGTTTCGACGGCGGTACTCCCGCGATGGTTGTCAGCGCTTTGAATTCAGGCTCATTCCTGCTCCAGCACCGCGACCACGGAATGTATACAGGATGGGGCGAACCCGGTTTCACAACATCGAATATTCCTTCACTTACAAATACTGACCTTTCGTTTATATATTCAATTAACTGCCAGACCGGCGGCTATCACAATCCTTCGGGATGTCCGGCTGAAGGCAGTTTCGTCGAAGTGTTTTACAGGTATAAATACAACGGACAGAATGCCGGCGCGCTCGGTATGGTATGCCCGTCAGAAGTATCTTACTCATTCGTAAACGATACATACGTATGGGGAATGTATGACAACATGTGGCCGGATTTCATGCCCGCTTACGGATCCACTCCGGTTCCCAGAGGCGAAAAACCGGCGTTCGGCATGGCCGCGGGAAAATATTTCCTTCAGCAGTCGTCATGGCCTTACAACACAGGCGATAAGCTTGTAACATACAGGCTGTTCCATATGCACGGAGACGCGTTCCTTAACCTGTTCTCCGAAGTACCGCAGAACCTGACAGTGAATCACTCCGCGGCGGTAATCGCGGGAGCGACACAGTTTGCTGTAACTGCAAATTCAGGAGCGTTCATAGCGTTATCGATCAACGGTAACATTCTCGGTACGGCGACAGCTACGGGCTCGCCCGTCAACATTACAATTCCCGGTTCGCAGGTCCCGGGACAGGTAATGAAAGTAGTCATTACGAAACAGAATTATTACAGATATACAGGCTACGTCAACGTAATCCCGGCTTCGGGACCGTACGTAGTTCAGGATTCTGTCGCGATCAACGACGCTTCTCCTTACGGCAACGGCAACGGAAAGCTTGATTACGCCGAAACGAACCTTCTCAACTTCAGAGCTAAAAACGTAGGCTCGGCGGTTGCTAACAGCGTAACAATAAAGTTAAGAACTACTTCTCCGTATATCACGATTACAGACAGCACCGAATCGTTCGGAAACATTCCCGCAAGCGGAACTGTCATGATAAACAACGCGTTCGCTTACAACGTGTCAAACTTCATTCCGGACAACACGCCCGTCGATTTCACGACAATAGCGACTAACGGAACTGATACGTGGACGAGCGGATTCACAATCACAGGCCATGCTCCGATTGTGAAACTCGGTACAAACATCATCACGGACTCAACCGGCAATAACAACGGTAGAATCGATCCGGGTGAAACTGCGAAATTCAAGATAGCTTTGAGGAACAACGGTACATCGCAGGCCAGAACTGTAAGCGCGAAACTCGTGACGACATCTCCTTTCATTACCATGATAACGGATACATTGTCGTACGGCAACATAAACGCGGCAGACTCTGTAAGGATGCCGTTCCAGCTTTCAGCGTCCGGCGGCGCTCCGATCGGCACGATAGCGAAATTTAAAGTAAGAATGTACACCCTCGGCGGCGTTATCTCGTCAGTCGACTCGTTCCAGGTAACTATCGGTCAGAACTGGTCGATAATCGGAACAGGTACATCAACATCCAACTATCCTTACACTACGTACTGGATGGACGGAAGGACACAGATACTCTACACGGCAGCAGAAATCAACGCGGGCAGCGCGATGATGAACCCGAACTTCAACGGCGCGATCAGCCGTATCGGTTTCAACGTCAGCAGCGCTTCATCGCAGGTAATGAACGGCTTTAACGTCAGAATGCAGATGACAAGCGCGACATCGGTAACCGGCTGGGTGACATCCGGATGGCAGACCTGCTACAGCGGAACTTATACGGTTCCCGGAACGGGCTGGCAGTATATCGACATGACAACGCCGTTAATCTACAACGGCACAAGCAACCTGCTTATTGAGATCTGCTACGATAATACGAGCTATACTAGCTACTCGCCGGTATTCGCTACATCGGTTGCAGGCATGACATACGGATATTATACTGACAACAGCGCGGGCTGCACGATGACAAGCGGCGCGGTTCAGTCATTACGTCCGAATATCACTCTGTTCTTCAACCCCGCTACGGGCACAGGCGGAGAACTCGGCTCGGTTCCGAAAACATTCTCAATGTCGCAGAACTATCCGAATCCGTTCAACCCCGTAACGAAGATCAACTACGGAGTGCCGAAACAGTCTCTCGTTGCGATTAAGGTGTATGACATTCTCGGAAGGGAAGTCGCGACACTCGTTAACGATACAAAACAGCCGGGTTATTATACGGTTGATTTCGACGGCAGCAACTTCGCAAGCGGCGTCTATTTCTACAGGATTACCGCAGGCACGTTCACTGACGTCAAGAGATTCATTCTTCTCAAGTAAAGGAGAAATCTTAAGATATATAAAGGCTGTCCCCAAAGGACAGCCTTTTTTATTGTGTTATTTATATCTAATATTCATGAACTTATTACTTATCGGATGAAATTTCTCTGTTTATTTTTATTAACATATATACTATCAATTTCTCCGTTATATCCTCAAACACCGGGGAATCTTCCAGCGAAACCGGAAATTAATATTGCAAAATACGGAACATTGTTCAGGGTAAGATTAATCGGCAGTACTGCAATGGCTCCTAAATCTGAAAGGGACTATGGAAACGGTTATGGTATGGGGGTCTCTTTACAGTTTTTAAACGGTTCCGTCGTTAACTTTTATTCTGAATTTAATTTCGGTAAAATTAAGTATGTGGAATATGAAAAGGATGTCTCTAATCCCGCTGTAATATTCGATGGTATGATAAATTTTTATTCATTAGGAGCGGGTGTAAAAATATATCCTAAAGTTACGGACTTTAACGGATATCTTAAAACAGGAATTATTATTCCTTACAGGAAATATTCTAATACTAGAAAATCTTATTACGTCGTCCCAATGCTGGATTTAGGACTGGGTTATGATTTCTGGGTATCAAATAAGTTTAATATGTATCCGGAAGCTGAGTTTTATACATTAGGAAGCAGTAAAAATGAATTTTCACTGAGCATAGGGGCTTCATATTTATTTTAAGATATTCTAATGCAATAATATATTTATTTCTCAAAAGCCTGACATATTTAGATAGCCTTTTTTTATTGGAGATTATAGAATATTTTAAAATGTCAGCTAAATTCAATTAATAAATATGAAAATATTTTCCTCTGTTATTCTTCTGATTTTACTGTTCTATTGCTATCCTCTGACTGCCCAGCAAAAAAATTCTTCAGGTTGCGGTTCGCCGGAAAAAATCAGACGCGGAACGGAACTCAAACTCAAATTTTACGGCGCAAGCAGAACAGGCGGGGCCGGAGGCACACGCTGGCAGAACGGTTACGGAATTTCCGCTTCGCTTCAGTTTAAGACTATGGACTACCTTTCGGTTTATTTCGGTCTCGATATTGCGCAGATGAAACTCGTTGAAAAGAGCGAAACTTACCCGTCCTATATTGTCGCTGATAAATTAACCCCGGCCTCTTCCTTAAATATCGGCGTTCGTGCGTATCCATTAAAGGATGAATATCCCGTTTATCTTAAGTTTGGTGTCGATGTCATGTTCAGAAAATCATCAGTAAACAAAGATGCAACCGTTGTTCCCCCGTTTACGGGAGAATTGGGAATTGGTTATGAACTCTGGCTGTCTGACAGGTTTAACCTGTATCCTGAAATTTCTCATGTATTCGTTAACGAAGCCTCGGAGGTTCATTTCGGGGCGGGAATTTCCGTGAGATTGTAATACACCGGGTACAGCCATTTTAAAAACTTAAATGATCAGTGTAATATGAGAATTGCAAGTATTTTATTCACCCTGCTGTTATTCCTTGTGTCTAATCTGCCTTCGGCAGCTCAATCAGGCAAAGATAATCTTCTGACGAAGCATGACAATAAATACTGGGAAGAAACAGTTTTAAAATTCAGAGCTCTCGGAATATTTTCACCTAAAGAAACGGAAAATAAATCGCATTATAAAAACGGTTACGGCGGAGCGTTTTCAATCCAGTTCCCGGCCGGACGTGTTGTATCCTGGTACGCAGAACTTGCGATCGGCGCAATAAGACATATAGAATGGGAAACTTCGACTCCGAATCCATACTTGAAGTCCGATAAAAACGAACCCTTAATAATAATACAGGCGGGCATAAGAACTTACCCGAATAGGGCGGAATTTCCGGTTTATCTGAAATCGGGTCTGGCGATGTCTTTTCCGTATCCGACTTTTATAGCAGGACTCGGGTACGATTTTAATTTATCCGACAAATTCAGTATTTACCCCGAAACAGAATTATATTATTCGGGAAATAAATCCTCGACCCGGTATTCTTTTTCGCTTGGGTTATCGCTATTTCACTGATATCGTCATTCAAGCTGAATTGCCGGAAATTATTTACTATGGATGTCCCAAAGGACAGCCTTTTTTATTGAAGTCCCCTGAATTATATTTCATTATTAATTAAAGGTATGAGGCTAAGTCATTTGCAGAGTTTCGTGAGATCGGGATTTGCAAAATTTTCAATATTTTTTGCAGTTTTACTGTTATCGCTGCAAACAAGCAATCAGGAATTATATGCGCAATGTGCCTCGATGCGGTTAAATGAAAAAATAAATTCATCTATAACCGGTTTTACTCCTCATGATAAATCTGACCGTATACCCGGTAATACAGTTTTTAACCTGAAACTTCTGGGAGTTGTTACAGCGAATGAAATGAGCACCGCATATTATACTTACGGTTACGGCGTTTCCCCGTCTGCGCAGTTTACAATGGGTTCAGTGCTGACCTTCTTCACCGAAGTCACAGTCTGCCGCATGAAATTCATAGAAAAAGAAACGACGAACAGCAGCTCGGCTACACTTTATGAAAGCATGAAATTTGCCTTTCTCGTCAGCATGGGCCTGAAAGTATATCCATTCAAAAAAGACCCGCCGATTTACGGTAAGATTGGTTTCGGATCTATGAGCCGTACCTCGACTAAACTATATAATGAAACTATCTCGACTCCGCCTGTTGTTAAACTCGGTTTTGGATACGTAATTCCTGTATCAAAACTGTTCAATATTTCTCCTGAATTTGAAACTAATATTATCGGAAAGACAGTGGAGTTTACACTCGGCGCGGGTATTATTTTTCAACCGTAATTTTCCGTTATTTGTCAGAATCCTCTTTGTGTCACATTGCTTTGACGTTGTGGTGCTTCGTGAACCTGCATTAAGAAGAAAATGCGCATTTTCAGCCCGAAAGAGTATTTTATGCATATCATTTTTAAATATTATTGATTATTTTGAATGACCATTCAAATTTAAGCGATTAACATGTCTGTGATGAAAAAGATATGGGACAAGGCTCGTTCTGTCAGGAAAACGATTGCACTTCCCGAAGGCTGCGAAAGAAGAAATCTCCTCGCCGCGGAAAAAATTACAAAGGAAAAACTCGCTGAAGTTATTTTGCTTGGCAACGAAATTCAGATTCGTGATGAAGCAAAGAAACACGGCGCGGATATTTCCGGCATTAAAATTATCAATCCTGAAACTTCAGATAAACACGAAGAGTATTCGAAAAAGTTTTATGAAATGAGAAAGTCGAAAGGCGTAACTTACGAGGACGCTCTTTTGACTATGAAGGACACGATCTATTATGCAACAATGATGGTGAAAACAGGCGACGCCGACGGCCTCGTTTCCGGTGCAATTCACTCGACGGGCGATCTGCTGCGACCCGGGTTTCAGATTATCAAAACTGCCCCCGGCATCACGATTGTCTCGAGCTGCTTCGTGATGGAAGTGCCCGACTGCACTTTCGGCGATAACGGCACAATCGTCTTTGCCGACTGCGCCATCAACCCGAACCCGAATGCGGAAGAACTCGCGTCTATCGCGATATCAACCGCAGCGACTGCAAAGTCGCTTCTCGGCATCGAGCCGCGTGTGGCGATGCTTTCTTTCTCAACTCACGGATCCGCCAAGCATGAACTCGTTGACAAGGTCGTTGAAGCGACAAGAATTGCGAAAGAAAAAATGCCTGAACTCCTGATTGACGGCGAACTTCAGCTTGACGCCGCGCTCGTTCCGGAAGTCGGTATGCTGAAAGCGAAAAACAGTCCCGTTGCGGGAAAAGCAAACGTAGTGATTTTCCCCGACCTTCAGGCGGGAAACATAGGATACAAACTGGTTCAGAGGCTCGCAAAAGCCAATACTATAGGACCTGTCAGTCAGGGATTCGCCCTGCCGATAAACGACCTCTCGCGCGGATGCACTCCGGAGGAAATAGTCGACGTCGTTGCAATAACAGCCGTACAGGCAATTGGATAAAATTTTAATACTTAATATATAATGAAAATATTCGTAGTAAATACAGGAAGTTCGTCTCTGAAATATCAGTTGATAGAAATGAACGGGGAAGAAGTGATCTCAAAAGGGCTCGTCGAAAGAATAGGAACAGAGGGCTCTTCAATGACCTATCATGTTAAGGGAGAAAAAAGAAAAATAGAAAAAACAATTCCGAATCACACGGATGCTATCAAGCTCGTTTTTGAAACTCTGAAAGAAGATAGAGTTTTAACGGACATTTCGGAAATCGACGCGGTTGGGCACAGAGTCGTGCATGCTGGTGAAAAATATTCGGGTTCGGTTCTAATAACGGAAGACGTAGTGAACGCGCTGGACGAGTGCTCGTTCTTCGCGCCCCTTCACAATCCGCCGAATATCAAAGGTATCAGGGCCTGCCAGGAAGTGATGCCGGACGTGCCGATGGTCGGCGTATTCGACACCGCATTCCATCAGACAATGCCCGATTATTCGTACATGTACGCGTTGCCTTACGAACTGTATGAAAAATACAGAGTCCGCAGATACGGATTCCACGGAACCTCGCACAGGTACGTCTCGCAGGTCGCGATGGAACTTCTCGGCAAGAAGGAATCGAAGATAATCTCCTGCCATCTCGGCAACGGCGCGAGCGTTTGCGCTGTGCTTAACGGGAAGAGCATCGATACAAGCATGGGACATACACCGACAGGCGGGCTTATAATGGGCACGAGATGCGGCGATGTTGACCCTGCGCTTATACCGATACTCGAAAACGTAGAAGGACTTTCGGCGAAGCAGATTGACGATATTATGAATAAGAAATCCGGAATGCTCGGCGTATCGGGCATCAGCAATGATTTCCGTGACCTTGAAAACGCGTTTCACGAAGGAAACAGAAGGGCTAAACTCGCGCTGGAAATGTTCGATTACAGGCTGAAAAAGTTTATCGGCGCTTATACCATAGCCATGGGCGGACTCGATGCGCTCGTGTTTACGGCGGGTATCGGCGAGAACGATTACGAAACAAGATACGAAGCATGCAAGGGAATGGAATTCATGGGACTTTATCTCGACGTCGAAAAGAACAAATCAGTCCGAGGCGAACTCGCTGAAATATCCCTGCCGGAATCAAAAGTAAAAGTTTATGTGATTCCGACAAACGAAGAACTGATGATAGCCCGCGACACACTTGAAATAGTAAAAAGCATTCAGGCTGTAAAAGCATAAATAAGTTTACCTTACATTAGTTTAGTTTATTTTATCTTATCTTTCCATTAAGACGCGCCAAAGCGCGTCTTTTTATTTTAATTTACCATCCCGAAAAATACATTTCACTGAAACAATTATTATAAAAACTGTGTTTTAATTCTAGCGCTTTCAGAGATAAGTGCGTTTCCCGGCTTAGGAGACAAAAGAAGTTTACCAAAACTTAAAATATATTCTTATGAAAAAACTCAACGGAGAAGTATTCTATCCTTCCGAGGAAGTGGTCAACAACGCCAACCTTAAAGACTGGGACAAACTCAATGATTACGCCTCAAAAGACCTTGAAGGATTCTGGGCAAAGGAAGCCGAAGAACTCGAATGGTTCGAAAAATGGGATAAAGTGCTTGACGATTCCGGAAAACCCTTCTACAAATGGTTCACGAACGGAAAAGTTAACATTGCCTACAACTGCCTCGACAGGCATCTGAAGACTCACAGAAAGAACAAGGTCGCATTCTACTGGGAAGGCGAGAACGGCGAAGTCCGCGTTTTTTCATATTTCGCGCTGCACCGCGAAGTCTCGCGCTTCGCCAACGTGCTTAAAAGCCTCGGCGTAAACAAAGGAGACAGGGTAACTCTTTACATGGGACGTGTTCCCGAACTGATGATGGGAATGCTTGCCTGCGCGAGAATCGGAGCCGTTCACTCCGTGGTTTACGGTGGATTCTCCGTTGAGTCGCTCCATGAAAGACTCGAAGACAGTCACTCGAAAGTTCTTATTACCTGCGACGGCGCTTTCCAGAGAGGGAAAATCGTTCCTCTTAAAGCAATAGCCGACGAGGCGCTCCAGAGAGCCGCTTCGGTCGAAAGCGTCCTTGTAATAAAGAGAACGGGCGAGAACATTAACATGGAATACGGCAGGGATATCTGGTATCACGAACTCGTCAATCTCCCGATAATTAATTCAAAATGCGAGGCGACAGTTATGGACGCCGAAGACCCGCTGTTCCTTCTTTACACTTCAGGAACGACCGGAAAGCCTAAAGCCATTCTTCATACGCAGGGCGGCTATATGGTAGGGACTTATTCGACATTGAAATATGTCTTTGATATTAAAGATACTGACAGGTACTGGTGCGCTGCCGACCCGGGATGGATTACGGGACATAGTTACATAGTTTACGGTCCGCTCCTGAACGGCGCGACTTCTTTTATGTACGAAGGCGCTCCGAATTTCCCGTTCCCGAACAGATGGTGGCAGATGGTAGAGAAATACGGAATTAATATTCTTTATACCGCTCCCACCGCGATAAGAGGACTTATGAGATTCGGCGACGCGTGGCCGAACAGACACGACCTTTCATCCTTAAGGCTTCTGGGTTCGGTAGGGGAGCCGATCAATCCCGAAGCGTGGAAATGGTATTATAAGGTTATAGGAAAAGAAAAATGCCCGATTATGGATACGTGGTGGCAGACGGAAACCGGATGCTTTATGATAACGCCGACTCCGAGCGTCCCCCTGAAACCCGGCTCGGGCACGAAACCTTTCCCTGGTCTTAAAATGGATATACTCGATGAAGACGGTAATCCCGTGAAGGCAAATGAAGAAGGTTATCTTGTGATAAAAACACCGTGGCCTTCAATGATGAGAACGATTTACAAGGACCCTGAAAAGTATATAGAAAAATACTGGAGCAAGTATGAAGGAATGTATCTGACAGGGGACTCGGCAAGGCGCGATGAAGACGGCTATTACTGGATTATCGGCAGAACGGACGACGTCCTTAAAGTATCCGGTTACAGGCTCGGTACCGCGGAAATTGAAAGCGCGCTCGTAAGCCATCCTTCAGTTGCAGAAGCGGCTGCTATTGGTCTTCCGCATGAAGTCAAAGGTAATGCGATATACACGTATGTAATTCTTAAAGCGGGTTTCGAGAAATCGGAGCAGCTGCGCGAAGAGTTAATAAAGCATGTCGGGCATGAAGTAGGACCGATTGCAAAACCGGAAAACGTCGAATTCGTGGATGTGCTTCCGAAAACACGAAGCGGAAAAATAATGAGACGCGTGCTTAAAGCCCGCGCACTCGGACAGGATCCGGGGAATATTTCGACTTTGGAAGAATAATGTCCTTGAGCTCTGCTTCCGGAGCTCCGGCTTCGGACGAAAATAATCATATTGCTGTTCCCAAAGTCCTCTTTGGGAACGAAATTCTCATATATTACAAATAAAAACAAAAACCCTTCCCGTTACGACGGGAAGGGCTTCTTTTTAGAAACAAATTCTTTTAATAATCCGAACCGTATCTTTTGGGCTTATGATATCCGCCTCCGCCGCTACCGCCCCTGTTGCCGCCGCGGTTGAAACCGCCGCCGGACCGTTTGTTGTCCGTTTTGGGTTTTGCGACGCTGACACTCAACGGCCTGTTGTTGAACAACTGATCGTTAAGGCTCTTTATCGCATTCTGTCCTTCTTCGTCGTTCGGCATTTCTATGAATCCAAATCCTTTTAGTTGCTTCGTATAGTTGTCGCGGATTAATGTAATGCTTTCTACTGTTCCGAATTCTTCAAACAGTGCTTTAACTTCTGCTTCGGTCGATTCTCTTGCAATGTTGCCTACGTAAATTTTCATTTTTGTATCTCCTGTCCCGGTGGACTTTTAATGTTTACATTATGTAAACGTTGAAAAAATTGAAGAAAGAAAAGATTTCCGGCCGTGAAAATTAATAACTGATAATTATGATGATTCTGTGTGATCCGATTGTCATTGACGTAATTTACAGGCCAGTAGGAATCCGTTCTTCTCCTTAGTCAAAATACAATTATATACTTCCAATTACAACCTTATTCCCTATAATACCGCGGGATGAGGTATATTCTTTGATGTCAGAATCGCCGAACACTCGCTGCAATAAACGTTTCCCTTTACATCTATGTCCTCGACGGAATTCGAGGCGTGCATAACGCATTCCCAGTTCCTGCAGTGGTACAATCCGAAATTGTGGCCAATTTCGTGCAGTATTTCCTTGAAACTCCTGCTAAGCAGTATTTTCGGGTTCGATTCTGCAGTGTAAAATTCCTCGTAAAGCCTGCAAACCGAAACGATTGAAAATTTGCCGTTCAGCTGCGCTTCTCCGAATACATGTGTGAGTACAGGCACGAAAAGGTCCATGTCAGTCAGAACAAGAAACAAACCGTCGCCTTCGGGGTTCGATTTAATTATTGATTCAAGTATCCTGGTAGAATGATACTGCCTGCGCAGCTGGTTGTACGAAGGTTCTATGTTTACGGGAGTGTAGAACACCTTAACATCCTCAAAATACAAAGAAAGACGTTCTATCAACTTCCTAAGCAATGGATCGTTGGAAAATTTGAGAGGAACAATATTCAGGTTCATTACTTAATCTTCCGTAAACCGTATTTGTTAATTTTATTGTAAAGCGTAACCCTCTCGATTTCGAGTATTTCAGCGCTCTTCGATATGTTCCAGTTGTTCGTGTTGAGTACCTTGATTATGTATTTCTTCTCTATGTCTTCAAGGCTGTTCCCCGAATCCCCGTTTAGAGCAAAGCCGTTCGTTATCTGGAAATTGGATTCCTTCAGATGCAGGTCGTCCGGCTCGATGAAATCGGATTTTCCTATAACTATAGCCCTCTCGATTGTATTCTCGAGCTCGCGCACGTTGCCCGGCCATTCATAATTCAAAAGCTGGTCGAGCGCTTTGTTGGAAATTCCGTTGACTCCCTTGTTCATTAATTCAGAATATTTCTTAAGGAAGTGATTCGCGAGTATGGGTATGTCCTGTATCCTTTCACGCAGCGGCGGTATGTTTATTGTTATTACGTTAAGTCTGTAATAAAGGTCTTTCCTGAACTTGCCGTCGTCAATGAACTTCTCAAGCGGTTCGTTCGTTGCGGTGATTATCCTGAAATCGCTTTCCACCATCTCGTTGCCGCCGACTCGGTTGAATTTCTTGGATTCGATTACCCTTAAAAGCTCTACCTGCGTTTTTGCCGACACGCTGCCTATCTCATCCAGGAAAATAGTTCCGCCGTTGGCTATTTCGAATTTACCTTTTCGCCTGAAATGCGCACCCGTGAAAGCGCCCTTTTCGTGTCCGAACAACTCGCTTTCAAGCAGCGATTCTGAAAGCGCGCCGCAGTTAACCGTAATTATGGGGAAGTATTTCCGCTTGCTGTTCTGATGAATTGCTTTCGCCACGAGCTCCTTGCCCGTTCCGCTTTCGCCCCTTAGCATTACCGTCGAATCCGTTTCAGCGACGGTCTGAATCAGGTCGATTATTTTTTTCATCTGCGGGCTTTCGCCGACAAGATTCTCGGGTATAATAAAGTTGTCAATCTGTTTCTTAAGCTCTACGTTTTCCTTGCGCAGATTCCTGCTTTCAAGAGCATTATGCACAATGTTGTTCAGTTCGTCAGGGTCTACGGGCTTGGTTACGTAATCGTATGCCCCGTCCTTCAGCGCCTGAATCGCAGTCGGAACGGATGCGAATGCCGTAATGAGTATTACTATGCAGTCTTCGTCTATTTCCTTTATTTTCCTGAGCAGTTCCAGTCCGGTCATTCCCGGCATTTTCATATCGAGAAGTGCGAGGTCGAATTTGCCTCTCGAGAATATTTTAAGGGCTTCGTTTCCGTTCTCGGCGGTTTCAATTATGTAACCCTCTTCCTCAAACCAGTGTGTCAGCGATTCCCTGACAATTTTTTCGTCGTCAACTATTAAAATTCTGTTTTCTCTCATTGTGATGTCAAATGTTTATTGGTAATGTGAGCTTGAAAGTCGTGCCCATGCTGGACGTGTTCTCAACCTCTATGTTTCCCTTATGCGAACTTATTATTCCGTAAACTATCGAAAGTCCGAGCCCGGTGCCCTTGGCAGCTTCCTTTGTCGTGAAGAACGGCTCAAAAATGTAAGGAATGTCCTTCTCGTCTATGCCGTATCCTTCGTCCTTTATTCTCAGTATCGCGTTAACACCGTCATGCGTCAGATCAAGAGTTATCGTCCCTCCTCTGTTCGACATAGCCTCGATTGAATTAATTAGCAGCGAAATTATCGCCTGCTGTATCTTCTGCGGATTGCACGTTATCATCAGAGAGTTCAGGTCGTAATTCTTTTTCAGCTTTATGTTGT